>NZ_JVIP01000041.1:0-125399 GCF_001076435.1 Corynebacterium sp. 401_CJEI | reverse complement strand
CAAAAAGTGTGTCTGACTTTCAGCATTACTGCTGATTAGGCTGGGTAAATCGGGCGGATATAAGCATCAAGACCTTATATCCGCCCGATTAGTGTTCAATCCACCGGAATGGCACCCGCATGTGCTAATCGGGGGTTGGTGTGCTTTCCGGGTGAGTAAAAACAGACCACGATGCCCGATATGCGCTGGGCAAATGAAGAAAAACGGAACCACTTCTAAAGGCACAACCAGGTGGCGATGCAAGGACCCGAACTGCGGCAGTTCCACGACACGAACCCGCACCGACCGCACGCAGACCCGCGACTTTAAAGCCTTCGTCTCTTATGCCACCTCCACAGCAACGTTGTCTGAACTCGCCCAGCAACAAGGGGTAAGCCGTTGGACACTTGACCGCCGATTCAAACCGTTCTGGCTCATCGACATCCCCAACGACGGTGACCCACAGCGCATCTACGACCAGATCTTCATCGACGGTACCTACACCGCCGCCGGATGCTTGCTCGTCGCAGCCAGCCACGACCACGTCATCGCATGGCACTGGACCAAACACGAAACCGCCCACGCCTACACGCAGCTACTCCGCAAAATCGCTGAGCCGCTCTGCGTCGTCCTCGACGGCGGACAAGGCGCACTTACTGCGATTAAAGCCTGCTGGCCGAACGCGATAATCCAACGATGCCTCGTCCATGCGCAACGCGTCATCCGCCGCTACACCACATCACGACCACGCACCGACGCCGGCAAAGCCATCTACGCCCTGGCGTTGAAACTGACCCGTATCACCACACTCGACCAGGCACGGGAGTGGACGCTGCGTCTGCACGACTTCGGACAGGTATTCAAAGCATTCCTCAACGAGAAAACGCCCGTGTCAAAAGAGCGCCGCACACTCAACAACCAGTGGGAATGGACCCATCTGCGAGTTCGCAAGGCATACAACTCCCTGCTGCACCTCTCACGGAAAGGATGGCTGTTTACCTACCTGCAGCCACCACCGAATGCGCTTGAGCCTCAACGCTGGGCTTCAACGACAAACAGTCTGGAAGGCGGCATCAACGCCGGGCTCAAACGCATCGCCGACGCGCATCGCGGCAGGTCCGGGGAACGCCAACGAAAAATGCTCGAGTGGTACCTGCACTCGAAAACGCAACTGCCTGACGACCCATTAAAGATCGCCAGGCAGTGCAATTTCGGCCAAGATCAACTCGCCAAAGTCAACGATCTTGTCGAAGAAGACCACAACAAAGCCGACCATGAAACAGGCCGACCAGCCTTCTACGACAACGCTATCCCAACCGAGTACGAACACTCGATAGGAATCAGAAAAGGCCCCATGAAGTAACAAACGGTGTGCCCGCCCCGCAACACGCCGAGCGGACACACTTTTTGCTACTTAACCCGAAAAGTGACATAAACCTAGACACTTTCTCGTCTTCTAACCTTGCAGTGGCCCGAGCTATTCTTCTGGGCTACTTCCTCGAGCCGTCGCCGTCCTTAAACTCCAGCCCGCGATGCGTCTGCTGAGTGATGCGCACATCGGAGTTGCCGTCGCCGTAGGTCACGGAGGTCACAAAGTCGATGTTGCCCTTCATCGGAAGGGGCTTAGTCAGGTCGATGGTGACGCGGTCGGCAAGCATGTCAGTCGTGGCCTCGACAACCTTCAGTGCACCCTCTCCGCCAGTGTCCAACTCCGTGACGGTCGGCACCTGCTTGACATCGACCTTCAAATTAACAATGTCGCCCGCACGGCTGAGCAGGGTATAGGTCACCTTCTGCGTCATCGTGGTCTGGCCTTCGACCTCGCTTTCGACCGTCCAGGTCGCATCCTTTCCGATGTCCTCGGAAGGGAAGACGATAGGTACGGAATGCAGCTGCTGCAGCGCCATCTCCACACCAGCGCGAGCGGTGTCGGTCGCCTTCTCCGGCGCTCCCAGCTTGAGTTCCTTGACCTCACCAGTGGCTGTTGTTGACCAATCAGAGATAAAGCCCTGTGCGGTAGCGATATCCTCATTCAGCTCATCGTTGGAGCCGTGGGGTTTACCCACCTCTGACGTCACCACACGAGTATCGTTATCGCTGGTAACAGTGCTGGTCAGGGGGATTTCCAGGCGGGTGTCCGGGAACGTCTGGTCGCTATTGGCGTTTCCGCCACGCTGCGCGAAGCCCTGCGTCACCGCCACGGTCGACTCCTGCTCTGCACCGTCGTCCTTCCAGCGCACGCTCGCCAGCTCACCGCTACCAGCACTGGTCAATTCGACCTTGGGTTGTGCAACGTCCACGGGTTGCGTTTCCACCGAGCTTTCCGACGAGCACGCGGCCAATGACACCACAGTGGTAGCGGCAACAACAGCGGTGCCGACCCTCGCCAGCAGGCCACGCTTGGTGTGACCAGGCTGGTCGCTGCGGCTAGGTCGACGGAACCACGAGGAGGTGGTGCCTCCTGCACGTCGTAAAGCAGAGGAGGCCGGAACAAACTGAGATTGGAAACGTCGAGTCACACCGGTTAGCGTACCGGTTTCGTGGTGGATATGAACCACCCGGGCGGTGTCAGTTGGCTGAATATGGGTTTGTTAGGCCATTATGGGACAGTGACTAAGAAGGAAACGAGGACATATTTCCCGCGGCGGGGGATTCTCGCTGCGGTTATTGTGTCAGTTGCGATCATTGATCAGCTGACCAAGATTATCGCTTTGAAGACTCTCGATGGCCGTCCTGCGGTGCAGGTCATTGGCGATCTCTTCGAGTTGCGGCTCGTTTTTAACCCCGGTGCAGCCTTTTCCTTTGGCACGAACGCCACCTGGGTTTTTACCACGTTGCAGCTGGTTTACATCCTGGCTGTGATGTGCTTTTCCCATTGGCTGCGCAGTCCTATATCGGCGACTGCAGCGGGGCTTATTGCTGGTGGTGCGCTGGGCAACCTCATCGATAGGCTGTTTCGGGAACCCGGTTTCTACGTCGGCCACGTCGTCGATTTCCTGTCGGTTAAGGGTTTTGCCGTATTTAATATCGCGGACTCCGCGATTACTGTGGGCGTTATTATCCTCGTTATCTGGATGGTTTTTTCCAAGGAGCCGGATCTCTTCGCTGATCAGATTGCAGCGGAGAAGAAATCTGCTCAGCAGGATCAGAAGCAGTCGGCGGAGGGAGGACAGCAGTGAACGACAATGCAGTAAATGGTGGTGCAGCACTCGGGGGAGCGCACCAGCCCGACCGAGAAACCCGGCAGATGCCCGTTCCACCGGGCTTGGCTGGTATGCGGGTAGACGCCGGTGTGGCTAAGTTGTTGGGGCTCTCGCGCACAGCGGTGGCTGATTTGGCAGCGGCTGGGGACATCACGGTCGATGGCGTGAGCGTTGGCAAGTCCGACCGATTGGAAGAAAACGCTTTCCTCTCTGTGTTGTTGCCGCCGGTGGAAAAGCCATTGGTTCCCAAAGAGGAACTCGTCGAGGGCATGGACGTGCTCTACCACGACTCCGATTTGGTGGCTGTTCACAAGCCTGTCGGTGTGGCCGCACATCCGTCAGTCGGTTGGGAAGGCCCAACGGTTATCGGCGGACTGGCGGCTGCTGGTTTCCGCATTTCTACCTCCGGTCCGCCCGAGCGAAAAGGCATCGTGCATCGCCTCGATGTTGGCACCTCTGGCGTGATGGTTGTCGCCTGCTCCGAACGGGGCTACTCCGTGCTCAAGCGGGCGTTCAAAAACCGTGAGGTGTCCAAGACCTATCACGCTCTGGTTCAGGGGCATCCGGATCCGCTGTCCGGGACAATTGATGCGCCGATTGGCCGTCATCCGTCGGCGGGTTGGCGCTTTGCCGTCCGCCAGGATGGCAAGCATGCTGTGACGCACTACGAAACGCTTGAGGCCTTCGCCCCAGCAACGCTGCTGAAGGTGAATCTAGAAACTGGGCGTACGCACCAGATTCGCGTGCACTTCTCTGCGCTGAATCACCCATGCTGCGGCGATCCCATGTACGGTTCTGATCCGGCATTGGCCAAGCGGCTGGGGCTCAACCGCCAGTGGCTTCACGCGGTCTCGCTTGGTTTCCACCATCCGGCAGATGGTCGCTGGATGGAAATCGAATGTCCATACCCAGATGATTTGAACCACGCATTGGAAGTTTTGAGGCAGAGCGCATGACGCAGACCCCATCGGGATCCAAGACCCCACCACGCCGTGAAACTCGTGCGAAAAGCACTGGTGACGGCAGTATTTCGCCAGTGATGGCACTAATCTCTGGTTTCTGTGTTGTCGTATTGGTGATTGTGTTAGCAGTCGCTTCGACCTCCGATCGGGTAAGCAAGCCGCAGAACCTCAACGGCGATGCGCTCGGCCCGGACCCGTGGGAAGCAACCGAGCAGTACGTAGAGCGTGCCGACAAGTCCCTCGAGAATATGAAGAAAGAGGACCACCGGCTAAAGACAGGCCAGCCAGTCGTGGAGGACCCGAAGTTCTGGGCGATGGTGACTTTTGATCGGCTGCTTGATGCGCAAGAAGCGGCACAGGTCTATGAAAAAGAGCCCTCTCTGCGAGTATCGACTGCAATCATCGGCGGTGTGAGCACCCGGTATTTGCCGCAGCCGAGTAAAACAGCTAGCGAAGAAAAGCTGCTGCAAGATCAGCTGGAGTTAGCGGCTGCTTACGCGGACGTCGCGATTGACGACGAACGGCTCGGCTTCAACGGTTTACTGGTCTATGGTGACGCTGAATCGTTGATGGATGTCAAAAAAATGCCCGATGTGAAAGCTGTCGAGGCGCTGCCATCAGATGCGGCGCGTGGCCGCTTTGGTATTCGCCCGGTGCTGAGTTCCGGCTTCACGGATAAAGATCCGCTCTTTGCGCCAGGGCTGAGCCAGAACTAAGCGGCCAGAACTAATAGAAACCAGAACTAAGTGTCCTAAATCCAAACGACTAGGATGAAGCGGCTAGAACTCTGCCGCCAGTACGCAGTCAGTTTCAACAAGAACGAAAAGGAGTCAGTCAACAGTGATTCAGGCATTCGGTGCGTACCTTTTGTGGGCGCTGTTTCCGCTCTATTTCCCCTTGCTGGAACCAGCAGGGGCCGTAGAGATTTTGGCGCACCGATTCGTCTGGACCCTTGTCTTTATGGTCATTGCCCTCAGCTTCATGCGCGCATGGCCAGAGCTGAAGGCCGCGAGTGCCAAGACCTGGGGCACTATTTTTATTGCCGCACTGTTGATCTCCGTCAACTGGGGTGTGTACGTCTACCTGGTCAACAATGGGCAGGTGGCGGAGGCCGCGCTCGGCTACTTCATCAACCCGCTGGTCAGCGTTTTGTTGGCGATGATTTTCTTCCGTGAAAGCATCTCGCGGTTGCAGCTCGGCAGTGTCATCCTGGCAACCATTGCGGTCATTGTTCTCACAATTGGTGTGGGACATCCGCCGTTGGGTGCGCTGGCGCTGGCGTTCAGTTTCGGTTTTTACGGACTAATGAAGAAGCGGGTATCGCTTTCCTCCGCAGCTTCGCTGACGGCCGAGTCCGCCGTAATCACACCGATTGCTCTGGCCTACATCCTCTGGTTGACCTACAACGGGCAGAGCACGTTTAGCTCCGAAGGAACAGGCCACACGCTGCTCATGATGAGCGCCGGTGTTGCTACCGCCATTCCGTTGCTGCTCTTCGGCGAAGGTGCCAAACGCCTGCCGCTGGCCACCTTGGGTCTGATGCAGTACCTCACTCCGGTTCTCCAAATCACCCTGGCAGTCACTGTGCTGGGCGAGCAGCTCGAACCGGAGCGCTGGATCGGGTTCTTCATCATCTGGGGTGCCGTCGCGCTGTTCATCTGCGACCTCATCTTGAAGATGCTCCGGCAGCGTCGGGTTCGCCGGGAACTCCGCAAGGCCGGTGTTGAACCGGCCGCGGTTTCCGACGATGCCGCTGACCAGGCGGATGGGGCGGTTACCCGGGACGTCGTAAAGCCGGCAGATAATTAGCAGAAAAGTTCGCGCAGGTGCTCGTTGAGGAAGATTCCCTGCGGGTCGACCTTTTCCCGTAGTGCCTGGACCTCGCCGAACAGCGGATAACGTTCCGCGAAATCCTCCGCGCGAAGCGTGTGCAATTTGCCCCAGTGCGGGCGACCTTCGTGGGCCTTGAAAATCGGCTCGATGAGGTTGAAGTACTCTCGGTAATTTTCCTTCCAGTAGCGGTGGATGGCGATGTAGGCACTGTCGCGACCGTACGCAGTGGACAGGGCCACATCATCGGCTTTCGCGGAGCGCACCTCGATGGGGAAGGAGACTTTCATCCTCTTGCGGGCAATCGTGTCGCGGATTTCCCCGAGGACATCGGAAGCGGCCTCGAGCGGGACGGAGTACTCCATCTCGGAAAAACGCACTCGGCGCGGCGAGACGAAGACCTTGTGCGCCTCGTTGGAATAGCGGCGCTCTGGCACGGTGTTGGTGGCAATCCGGTTGATGGTGTCGGTCGTAGCGGGAATGGCCTTAGCAATCTCGCAGCACGCCAAGAGTCCCATGTTGTTGACGACTTCGTCGTTAAGATACGTACGCGCGCTGCCCAGGCGCTGCTTCAGGCTATTGCGGCTCGGGCGGCGGTGGCGCTGCGGTTCAATGCGAGTATTGTGCTTGACCAGCGTCTCGCGCTGTCCCGGGAACCAGAAAAACTCCAGGTGGTCAGCTTCTTTGCAGCGCTCGGCGAAACTCTTGCGCAGGGAATCAAACTCTTCGCGGTGCTCGTCGGCGTGCAGATCAAACGCTGGCACGACGGACATCGTGACCTCCGTAAGCACGCCGAAGACACCCAGTCCCAGCCGTCCGAGGCGGTAGAGCTCGCCGTCGATTCCCTCAGCGTCCGGATGGCAGTGCCTGACGACGCCATCCGCGGTGACAATCTTGAATCCCTTCACGGTGCCTGCGAAGCCGGTGAATCCAAGCCCGGTGCCGTGTGTGCCAGTAGAGATAGCACCGGCCAGCGACTGCGGATCGACATCGCCCTGGTTGGGAAGTGCCCAACCGAGCGGGCGCAGAATACCTGGAGTGTCGCGCAAGCGAGTGCCGGCACGCAGCGTGGCGGTCTGGTTGGCGGCGTCGAGTTCGACCAGACCAGAGCAGCGGTCGAGTTGAATGCGGTGCCCATCGGTGGTGGCCACGGACGTAAAGGAATGACCGGCCCCCAGCGGACGCACCGTAGTTCCTTCGGTCTTCGCCGCTTTAATTACCGAGATGACGCCCTCATCATCGTGCGGCTGATGAGTATAGGACGGGGTGCATGATTGCGTGTGCGCCCAATTGTTCCAATGCGAGTTGGCGACGGCTTTCGCCTGCGCACGCCGACGTACGCGTGGTACTCGGGACTCAACTGTAGAGACTGTGAAGCGGGCGTTGTTGTTTGAATTGCTCATGTGAAGATCAATCCCTTTCCTCGGTACGTGGGCCAGTGGGCGATGATGGTGCCATCTCGAACTGCAATGACTTCTTGTGTGTGCTCGGCTATTTCGCCGGCCTTGGCGTGGCGGAACCACACGGCATCTCCCAGCGAAATTGCGTCGGCGGTCTTGCCGAGCAGCGGAGTCTGCACCTCACCTGGTCCTTCCTCTGCCGCGTAGCGCAGGCCAGTGGGGTACCAGGGGGTTGGCAGCCGGTCAGCTCCCGCCGGTCCAGAGGCAATTCGACCACCGCCGGACACCGTGACCACGCCCTTCTTAGGGCGTCGCGTCGCCGGCAACACAAACCAGGACGCCGGGCGCAGATTGAATGCGCGATAGTTATCGAAGAGGGTTGGTGCCAGGAACCCCGACCCCGCCGCTGCCTCGGTGACTGCGGCCTCGGCGCACGTCGACTCCAGCGACCCCGTGCCACCACCGTTGACAAACTCCAGCGGCCCCGCCACTTTCTCGACTGCAGCGACAACCTTCGCGCGGCGCTTTGCCAATTCCTTCTTTGAGACGGCCTGCATCACTCGAATTGCGCGCGCACGCAGGGAGTTTCCGGCATCGCCCACTCCGGCAATGTGTCCCTCATACATCATGATTCCGGCCAGCTGCAGCTCCGGGTGGGCAATGATCTGCTTGGCAAACGCCGCTGCCTGCTTCGGCGAGAACAGGCTTGAGCGCAGCGTACCGATATGCACGCCGGGGAGGGGACGAAAGGATGCGTCGACGTCCATGCACACGCGGATTGGCGCATTTTCGCTTGCCGACGACGCCAGCGCCTCCAGATGCTCGGGACGGTCAACCATGACGCAGATGGCGGCACGCGCTGCATCATCGTCGGCAAGCTCTGAGATAGCGCGGGCGTCAAGAGTTGGGTAGGCGACGACGATGTCGTCACTAATGCCTTCTCGGAATAGGTACAGCGCCTCTGCCAGCGAATATGCCAGCACGCCCTGGAAACCGGGGAAGGCCAGGGCGTGCGAAATAAGCTGTGGAATGCGAATCGATTTCGAGGCCACGCGGATAGGCATCCCGTTTGCACGGCGGAGCATATCGCGGGCATTGGCTTCGACCGCCGCGAGGTCGACGACGACTGCAGGAAGGGAAGTGCAGTTAAGCAGCGTGTCGGTAGCTAGTGGCGGGCGGGCTGTCTGGGGCGTCTGCGGCGGCAGCGCTTCAGGCAGGTGAGACATCGATGTCGGAGCCGGGCGGGATGTGTCCGAGGACTCCGGGGCAGAAGCTCGAGAAAGTTTCATGCCCTAAAACGTAATCATTGAAAACCTGTACTGTCTTTGATTTTGAAAAGAAAGTCAGAATTTTCCAGGTCTGCGCCCTTTTAGACCAGCCAGCTGTAGCGGGCGGCATCCATGTTGGAGGTGATGACATCGCCATCGATGAGGTAGCCGGCGGCAACTGGGCGGCGGTCGATGGTTGCAAGAACCTCGTCAAGCTCGGGCTTGGGGAAGTAGGTGAAGTGGCCATCGGAAAGTGGTGCGAACACTGTATTGCTCCTTTGGTTCTTTGCTCGAGGGCAGTGCGTTTCTTTGTGGCCGCGAGGAAAACATGAGAACTTCCTCACGAACCGTGGTGTCGAGTATTGTTAACTGGTTTTGAAAAGTAAAGGAAAAGTAAGAGTGATGTTGCACACGTCTTTAGCTATAACTGTGCAGGCATAAGGGGCTGCTTCATTTTGGGTGTTCGAAGGAATCTTGTTCAGTCCGGGGGATTGTCTACAATCTGGACTCATGGCTAACTCCTCCTTCGTGCACCTCCACAATCACACCGAGTACTCCATGCTCGACGGTATGGCGAAGATTGATTTGCTTGCCGACGAGGTTGCGCGACAGGGAATGCCTGCGGTCGGTGTCACCGACCACGGCAATATGTTTGGCTCAAATGCTTTCTATCGGCAGATGAAGTCCAAGGGCGTCAAGCCGATCATCGGCATTGAGGCCTATATGGCGCCGGAGAGTCGTTTTAATAAAAAGCGCATTCAGTGGGGTGAACCGCATCAGCGTCGAGATGACGTCTCCGGTCGCGGTTCCTACTTGCACCAGACCATGTTGGCCGCGAATGCGCAGGGTCTGCGGAACCTGTTCTACCTGTCGTCGATGGCGTCATATGAGGGGCAAATTAGTAAGTACCCGCGTATGGATGCCGAGTTAGTGGCGGAACGCGCCGAGGGCATTATCGCAACCACTGGTTGCCCGTCTGGTGATGTGCAGACTCGTCTGCGCCTGGGGCAGTTCGACGAGGCTCTGCAGGCCGCCGGTATGTGGCAGGACATCTACGGCAAGGAAAACTACTTCCTTGAGCTGATGGATCACGGGTTGGATATTGAGACCCGTGTGCGCAGTGAGCTGCTGGAGATTGGGCGGAAGCTGAACCTGCCGCCGTTGGTTACGAATGACTGCCACTATGTCACCCGTGACCAGGCCAAGGCTCACGAGGCTATGCTCTGCGTGCAGACGGGTAAGACGCTCAATGACCCGGACCGTTTTAAGTTCGACGGTGATGGCTACTTTATTAAGTCCGCTGAAGAAATGCGCGCGACCTGGGATCATCTAGTCCCGGGTGCCTGTGATAACACGCTGCTCATCGCGGAACGCGTCGAGGATTACGACGAGCTGTGGGAAGAGCACCCGCACGATCGCATGCCGAAGGCGGACGTTCCGGAAGGGGAAACGCCGACGACATGGCTGCATCACAACGTGATGGAGGGGCTGCGCAAGCGCTTTGAGGGGCGCGAAGTACCGGAGGAGTACATCCGGCGCGCGGAGTATGAAATTGAGGTTATTGACGGTAAGGGCTACCCGTCGTACTTCCTCATCGTGGCGGAGTTGATCCGCCATGCCCGCGAGGTGGGCATCAAGGTCGGTCCGGGGCGTGGTTCCGCTGCCGGTTCCCTGGTCGCGTATGCGACGTGGATTACGAATATTGACCCGATTGAACACGGTTTGCTCTTCGAGCGATTCCTGAACCCAGAACGTCCGTCCGCACCGGATATCGATATCGACTTCGACGACCGCCGCCGCGATGAAATGATTCGCTACGCGGCCGATCGCTGGGGCGAAGACAAGGTGGCGCAGGTGGTCACCTTCGGTACGGTGAAGACCAAGCAGGCTTTGAAGGACTCGGCGCGTGTGCAGTTCGGTCAGCCGGGTTACCAGATCGCAGACCGCATTACTAAGGCGCTGCCGCCTGCGATTATGGCTAAGGATATTCCGCTGAGTGGTATTGTCGACCCGGAGCACCCACGCTACGGCGAGGCAGCCGAGGTCCGACAGCTTATTGAAACCGACCCGGATGTGGCTCGAATTTACGAGACAGCTCGTGGTCTCGAGGGCGTCGTTAGGCAGACCGGCGTGCACGCCTGTGCCGTGGTGATGGCGTCGGTGCCGCTCTTGGATCACATCCCGATGTGGAAGCGACAGGCTGACGGTGCGATTATCACTGGCTGGGACTATCCGGCGTGTGAGGCCATCGGTCTGTTGAAGATGGACTTCCTGGGTCTTCGAAACCTGACGGTTATCGGTGACTGTATTGAGCACATCAAGTCCAACCGAGGCGAGACAGTTCTGCTCGATGACCTTCAGACCGATGATCCGAAGGTCTATGAGCTGCTGTCGCGCGGTGACACCCTCGGTGTGTTCCAGCTCGATGGTGGCGGAATGCGTGAGCTGCTCAAACGCATGCAGCCAACGGGCTTCGACGACATCGTGGCATCGCTGGCGCTGTACCGTCCGGGGCCGATGGGTGTGAACGCGCACTTTGACTACGCGGATATTAAGAATGGTCGCAAGCCTTATAACGCCATCCACGCGGAACTGGATGAGCAGCTGAAAGAAATCCTGGAAGAAACACACGGCCTGATCGTGTACCAGGAGCAGATCATGAAGATCTCGCAGAAGCTGGCGAATTACACCGCGGGCCAAGCAGATGGTTTCCGTAAGGCCATGGGTAAGAAGAAGCCCGAGGTGCTGGCCAAGGAGTTCGTGAACTTCGAAGGCGGCATGTTGGAGAATGGTTTCTCCAAGGATGCTGTCCAGAAGCTGTGGGATATTATTCTGCCCTTCGCCTCGTACGCGTTTAACAAGTCTCACGCGGCGGGCTACGGCCTGGTGTCCTACTGGACCGCGTATCTGAAGGCCAACTACACCGCTGAGTACATGGCGGCGCTGTTGACCTCGGTGGCGGATGATAAGAACAAGCTGGCTATTTATCTGTCGGACTGTCGCCACCTTGGCATTAAGGTGCTGCCGCCGGATGTCAATGAGTCGGGTATGGACTTCGAGCCGGTCGGTGAGGATATTCGCTTCGGCCTTGGCGCTATCCGCAACGTCGGCCATGATGTGGTCGCGTCGATTGTGAAGACGCGCGAGGAGAAGGGCAAGTTCACGTCGTTCTCGGACTACCTGGACAAGATTGAGACGCTGCCGTGTAACAAGCGCATCACCGAGTCGCTGATTAAGGCCGGCGCTTTCGACTCGCTGGGGCACCCACGAAAGGGCCTTGCGCTCATTCACGAAGAAGCCATTGACTCGGTGCTGTCGACCAAGAAGGCTGCAGACAAGGGACAGTTCGACCTGTTTGCGGGCTTCGGTGGGGAAGAGGACACCGGATCGGAGAGCATCTTTGAAATCCGTGTGCCGGATGAAAAGTGGGATCGCAAGCACGAGCTGACCCTGGAACGAGAAATGCTGGGCCTCTATGTCTCCGGTCATCCACTCGATGGGTTCGAAGAATCGCTGGCCGCGCAGACCGATACCGCTTTGACCACGGTCGTCGGTGGGGAAGTCGCCAACAACACCGAAATCACTATTGGTGGCATTGTCTCCAGTGTTGACCGTCGCGTGAATAAGAACGGTCAGCCCTGGGCGATTATTGGCATTGAGGACCACAACGGCGCGCGCGTGGAAGTCATGGCTTTTGCGAGGACCTACGCAATGATTGCCACCAGCATTGCTGAAGACGCCATTGTGCTTATTCGTGCTCGCGTTCAGTACCGCGATGACCGCATGAGTGTGGTCTGTGATGACCTGAAGCTGCCGGATCTTGGCCGTAATGGCTCCACTTCGGCGCCGCTGCGTCTGACCATGCGCACTGATCAGTGCACTCCGGAGATGATTGCCAAGCTGAAGTCAGTACTGCTGGACAACCCAGGCGACTCCGACGTTTACCTCAAGCTTGTCGACGGCGATTCCCACACCACTTTGGTTCTCGGCGAGCACTTGCGGGTCGACCGGGACGCCAGCTTGATTGGTGATCTGAAGGCGACGATTGGGGCCAGCATTTTGGGGTAGCTTATCGCGGCCCTGATTGTCGCAACCGGTTGTATGACCGAGTAGAGTCATAGCTCATGAGTGAGAATTCTGTGCCTGCTTCCCAGACCGAACGCCGACTTGTTCACGCGGCCGATATTCAGATTGCGCAGGCACGAATTTCTTCGGTTATTGCGGCCACTCCGCTGCAGTTCAGCCCACGTCTTTCCGAAATCACCGGTGCAAAGGTATTCCTCAAGCGGGAAGACCTCCAGGACGTGCGCTCGTACAAGATTCGCGGTGCCTACAACGCCATGGTTCAGGTTACCGACGAAGAGCGAGCAGCAGGCGTCGTTGCGGCATCTGCAGGAAACCACGCTCAAGGCGTGGCATATGCCTGCCGCCAGCTGGGTATTAAGGGGCGCATCTATGTGCCCAATGCCACGCCGAAGCAGAAGCGCGACCGTATCGCTTACCACGGCCGCGATGCCGTTGAGATTGTCGTTGTCGGGGACTCCTTCGATGAGGCCGCCGCTGCGGCGCGTGCTGACGCACAGCGCACTGGTGCCACCATGGTGGAGCCATTCGACTCCTTCAACACCATTGTCGGACAAGGCACTGTCGCAGCTGAAATTATTGCGCAGCTCTCCGGCCAGGGGTTGACTCTGGATACCATCTGCGCACCGGTCGGTGGCGGTGGTCTGCTCAGCGGTGTCACCTCTTACCTGTCGGATATGTCGCCGAACACCCAGGTCATGGGTGTGGAACCTGCGGGTGCGGCCTGCATGCGCGCAGCCCTGGAGAACAACGGCCCGATTACGCTGGGGCACACCGATCCGTTCGTCGATGGCGCCGCGGTGGCCCGTTTCGGTGACCTGCCATGGCACATCCTGGAGGCCAACCGCAACCGCGTTCATCCGATGATTGCGCCGGAGGGCGCGGTCTGTGAGGCGCAGCTGGATCTCTATCAGAACGAAGGGATCATCGCTGAGCCGGCCGGTGCGCTGTCTGTGGCAGCTCTGGAGCAGATGCAGTTTGAACCGGACGAGGTTGTTGTCTGCATCATCTCGGGCGGTAATAACGACGTGCTGCGCTATGCCGAGATCATGGAGCGCTCGCTGGTCTACCGCGGCCTCAAGCACTACTTCCTGGTCAACTTCCCGCAGAAGCCCGGCCAGCTGCGTATGTTCCTCAGCGATGTTCTCGGCCCGGATGACGACATCTCGCAGTTCGAGTACCTCAAGCGCAACAACCGCGAAACTGGCGCGGCTCTTGTCGGTATTGAGCTACGTCGTGCCTCTGACCTCGAGGAATTGCTGGCACGCATGGATGCCTCGCCGCTGAAGTGCCGCCGACTGGTACCCGGCACACCAGAGTATGACTTTTTGACCTAGACTTGCTGGGTCCAGCTGGGAAACCTCCGAGGAAGTCCTCCCAGCTCCGTTAATTAAATGAATCTTTTCGAGCAAGCTTTGTAGCGAAGGGGAGCGTCCACCCACTATGACTGGGGCAAGCAGTGTCGACCAGGGTGTCCGAGTGGAAAATACCGTGACTGTCGAAATGTGGCTGGCTGCCGCAGAGCAGGACCTGGCCACCCGGATTCCAGGGCTGTTGGAATCTGCCACACAGGCCAAAGTTGAGCCACTGTTTGTCTGGTCAGGGCTGGCGATGGACGAGGTTGAGCGTATCGACCGCTTCCTGGGAACGCTCCTGGCCCATCATCTGGCGGGCGGTACTGCCGCCGATATCGAAGCTGCGAAGAGTGTCGTTGACAATCACCCGCTGGTCACCCTTGCCTCGCTGGTAGGACGCGCCGCGCGTGTTGCGTCGGCAAGCGAAATGTGGCTGGACTGGCCAGCCGCTCTGCAGCTGGATCCAGACGCTGACACTACCGGCGCGCTCATCGAGCACCTCGCCGCCGCAGTGCCGACAATGCTGGCCAACGCTGGTTTGCCTAACGACGTCGACAGCAACCAAGCCGACGCGGATCCGCTGCAGCGGGCAGCGCAGGTGCTTCTGCTGCACGCGGGAGTGCAGCTGTCAGTGATGCCACTGATTATCGAGCGCTGCGAGGAACTTGCCGGGGTAGCGGAGCTATCCGACCCTTCATCAAATGACCTGGTACAGGCGCTTTCGAAGGTTCATCCGCTGCTCGAGGAGCTGCTGACCGAAATCGCAGAGGCGGAAGATGGTGTCTACCCGCTGGCGCTGCGTCAGCTGGCCAGGACGGCACCTCGTCAGGCACACAAGTTGTTTAAGGCAACCCTCGGCTACGCCATTGCCACCGCTGCCGATCCGGCCAACTGGGAGGCCCGGGAAGAACTCGGCCAGCTCGATGCGGGGCTGCCGCCTATTCTGGTGGCCGCTGCGCGTGAAGAGCTGCGTATGCGTCCGGCGGGTACTGCGAATCGTCGTGAAGCGGTGGGCGTGGTGGCAACGACCGGGCGCCCGCAGCTGTACTTCGATGAGCTGACGCAGACCGTTGGCGTACAGCTACCGACGCCGCTGGATCCGGCGGGACGGACCTGGCGTGTCACCTTCGGCGGCACGGTAGCAACGACGCCGGTGGTGGGCCTGCAGGATTCGCTGCCGCGTCCAGTGGTGACCATCGATGAGCCGGTGCGCGATGTGCTGGTGGAAATCGGCGATGAGAAGCACTGGCGAGTCCCCGCGATTAGCACTGAGGACCCAATTCTCATTTTCGGTGCCGACGGTCAGTCAGTCACAGACAAGGTCTCGCTACACTCGACGTCCGCTACGGTGGTCTACCCGGTTGATGCCACACTCGTTGACCCCGTTACGGGTGCTGAGGTGCCATTGCTATCGGACCCGCGCCCATTTAACTGGGAGTTGTGGCAAGTCGCTGAGATCGATCTTCGCGATGTTCATGCAGTTCAGGTTCGTCGGTCTGGGGCGGCTGGCGAGGTTCGCTCGGCATCACCGCAGCGTCAACCGCGAATGACCATGCCCCACGCGCGTCTCGACGGCACGGTGTCTGCCTACGGCACCCCGGTTTACGCCGGTGGTCCGGTCGCTGTGTTCCCGCCGACGCTGTCCGGTAAGGACGAGTCCTGGCGCGCCATCGTCACCGATTTTGGTGGCTATGGTGCGTTTACCACGGATTCCGTCATGGTCTATGACCTCGAGGTGCCCGCCGCGGGTGGCGAGGTTGAGATCCTTACCGATGATGATTACCCGTGGGTCGGCGAGTTCGTGGTTCGCCTGGTCAATCCGCGTGGCCGCAGCTTCCAGAAGCACTTCGCCATTGCGGAGCAGGCAGACCTCACGATCACTTACAGCGGTGGTGGTGACGGATTCCGCATCCCAACCATCGACGGTCTGAGCCCCGCCGACATCCGCGTTGTCTCCGGCGACAAGCCGCTTGACGCCGAGCCCGCTATCGTGCGCCTCGGGGCGGACGAAGTCACAGGTACCGTCGAGCTTTCCACCGACGAGGGCGCATGGCTGCAGTTGCAGGTCACGCCAGGCACGCTGCAGTTTGAGGTTCCGCTTGCCGACGAATCCGTCGCCCGCCGCACCACTACATTGGTCACCCGCCCGAAGCGTGTCGATGCCTTCGGCAAGATTGTCGTCAATGCCCCGGGCGAGTTGCGCCATGCGCATGTTGCAGTTTCCAGCGGTGAGCGCGACATCTGTCGTGTCCCCATCAAGCGTTTCGGCGATACTGGCTACGCGGAGTTCGGCAAGTTTGCAGACCGTATCTCCCTGCTGAAGGCTCTGCGCATCAGTTTGGACTGGACACGTGTGACGGGACGGAAGCGCCTGTCTGTACCACTGGTGGAGGCTTCCTCCCGCGATGCCATCCGCCAGATTGCCTTCAACGATGAAGCCACTGACATCATCGAGGTTGATGTCGCTGACGACGTTTCGCACTTGCCGATGACCCTGTGGCTCTGGGCCGCCGGTCAGCCGTGGCGCGAACCCGTCGCCCTCGAAGTCGTGGAGGGCGAATGCGAGCTTCCCGACGAGCTCCGCGGCCTCGGCCCATTTGTCGCGCAGGTGACTCTCGGTGTGGAAAAGGAACGCCACCCGCAGTGGCCGGCGGCCGGGTCGACCATTCTGAATCATGTCGATGATGCAGAGGCTATCGACCTCGATGGCGAGGACACCGATCCCGTTGCTCGCGCGCAGGAACTGTGGGGCGAGCTAAATCAGGATCAGCTCGCACGTTTGTGGACACTACTGGCGACCTTGCGGGCTGGTCGTGCAACCGACATGGCGCAGGCGAATCCGCTGCTGGCCGCACCTAGGTTGGGTGCGATCTTGTGTGCCGAACCACGCGCCGGTCTGGCAGCGTTGAACCGTTCAGTCATCGCGCTCGACGATCAGCCGGGTATGTTTATCGCCTCCGGACTCGTGCTGGGAGACTTCAGCGCTACTAAGCCAGTGCCGGGGCGTCGCCGTGTGCCGTGGCTCGGTGCATTGGCAGCATTGGCGGATCTCACTGATGAGAGCGTGGACCGTTCTCGTCAGCTGGATTACCTGCGCACAACTGGTGGCCAGGGACTGCTGGACATTGCTGCCAGCGGCCAGGACACCACCCTGGAGTCCGCTACTATCGACCAGAGCTCGGTGCAGATTACCTCGCTGCCGGAAGCACAGGCCAGCGCTATTCTGTCGCAGGTCTTTGATCCTTACCGCATGGTCCCGGGTCCGCTGACCGACGATGACGCTCGCTTCACCGCAATCTACGAAGTGGTACGCAATCGTGCTGAGATTGTGGAATCCGGTGTCATGACCCAGCTTGCCGCCGCCTCTCGGGTGTTGTTTAAGACGGTATCGAAGGCGTCTCCACGACTGCGCAAGGCGGTCAATGTGCGCTTCCACAAGCTCGACGGCATCGATGCGGATGATCCTTCGCTGCACTGGACTCTGGTGCCGGGAACGTCACTGCTTATTGCAGTGGCTGCCCGCGTATTGGCTCGTACTCAGGCTGAGAACTCTGATGCCAGTGTCGCCGCTGTCCGTGAGCTGATTCCGATGTGGGCTCAGCTGGCGGACCTGGTTCCGACGTTGGTGATGAGCGATATTCTCATCGCAGACGCGTTGGTGGCTCACGTCCTCCACGGTGATGTCACCGAGTTGCCGTGGCCAGCACCCGAGTCGGGTGCGGCGGATGAGGAAGAGTCCGACACCGAGGCTGAAAATCCGGCTGACTAGCTGAGCGAGACGACAGCGTAGCCCCACGCTGGAAGCGAGATTTCGGGACCAGCAGCTTCGTCATTGACGATGCTGGCTGCTGCGTCCTCAAAAGTGTGTAGCAGGTGGGCGGAACCGAACTCGGAATCCAGGCTGACGCTGGTTTCGGCGTCGGAGAAATTCGCAACCAAAGCGACAGTTTCAAAGGCATCCGAGTTTCGGGCACCCATTTCGCGCTCATCCTGGCTGCGCACAACGACGAGGCAACGATTGTCCTCGTCATACTCAGTCACTACAGATGCCGACCACGGAGTGCGAAGCGACGGGTGTGACTTCCGCAGCGCGAAGAGATCGCGGTAGGCCGCCAGAATAGTGGCGTGCGAGCCCTCCGAGACCTCCTGCCAATTGAGCTTCGAGCGGTTAAAGGTCTCTGGATCGGATGGGTCGGATACCTCCTTCGGATCCCACCCGGCACGGGCAAACTCACGTAGGCGTCCCTCGCGCGTGAGCCGCTGCAGCTCCGGATCTTCATGGGAACAGAAGAAAGCAAACGGGGTAGAGGCGCCCCATTCCTCACCTTGGAAAAGCATCGGGGTGAAAGGACTGCAGGCGATAACTGCTGCCTTTAAAACCTGCTGCGCCGGAGTGAGGTTCATCGACGGACGGTCACCGACAGCGCGGTTTCCCGTTTGATCATGTGTGGTCGTGTACGTTACGAAAGCATGCATGGGCTGTACAGACAGGTCGAAGAGACGACCATGAGTGCGACCACGGAACGTCGACATTGTGCCCGTATGCCAGAAGCCAGTTTCCAAAGCACTAGCTAGCGCTTCCACCGACCCAAAGTCTGAGTAGTAGGCGTGGTCCTCGCCAGATACTAGCGTGTGCAGTGCATGGTGGACGTCATCATCCCACTGAGCGTTGAGGCCAAAGCCACCAGCGGCGCGCGGACGGACCAAACGCGGATCATTCTGGTCGGACTCTGCAATCAAAGAACGCGGAATACCAGTCTCGGCTGCGACAGTGTCTGCGACAACCTGCATCTGCTCCAGAATGTGGAATGCGCCCTCGTCATGCAGGGCATGGACTGCGTCCAGACGAAGACCGTCGACGTGGTAATCCACCAGCCATTGGCGCACTGCATCCAAAATATACGCACGCACCTCATCAGAGTTGTCGCCAGTGAGATTGACAACCTCACCCCAACCCGTCGAACCACCAGCGGTGTAGGGACCGAAAAACCCCACATAGTTGCCGTCTGGGCCAAAGTGGTTAAAGACCACATCCAAGATGACAGCCAAACCCTTTCGGTGGCACGTATCAACTAGCTTCTGTAGACCCCGCGGGCCACCGTAGCCCTCGTGCACGCTGTGCCAGGACACACCGTCATAGCCCCAATTGCGGTCACCGCCGAAAGGCTGCACTGGCATCAGCTCAATGTGTGTTACCCCCAGCTCAATCAGGTGGTCTAGATGTTCCACCAAACCTTCGAAATCACCAGAATCGCTGAAGGTGCCCACATGCAGCTCATAAATCAGACCTCCTGGCAGAATCCGGCCCGACCAGGCCGAGTCCTTCCACTTATAGGCACCCAGGTCAACGACCTCGGAGAAACCATGCGGACCATCCGGCTGCGACTGGGAACGCGGATCTGGCAGCGGTATTGTCCAGTCACCGACAGCGGGGGAGGAGTGGTCCCCCGATTCGTCGTCAGGCGCGCCGTATCCCGCATGTGCCCGCAGCGAAAATGCGTAGCGATCCCCCGGTGTGCGAGCCACATCAGCTTCAAACCAACCAGAGTTGGCGCCGTAGTCATCGGTCGCGTCAGCGATGGGATGCATATCCAAAATCGCTGGCGCGTCAGGATTGCCCAACAGCAGACGGACTTCGGAAGCGTACGGGGCCCAGACTCGGTAGTTGCTCATGGGCACCATGGTAGGTCAGTCAGCGGATGGGCACAGGGGAACCGTTTTCGAACACCGCGGATTCGAGGGGAGTCAAAGGTGAGGTCGAGAAAAGTACCGAGCGGCGGTGATTGGGTGTGCACTAAGCCCATAGGCAACAATGGACACTATGACCACCGAGCCATCCACTTCGACCGAAGCGACGCAGAATCAGCGTGACATCGAGCTGATTGTCCCCGCCGGCGGTGACATCGTCACGAATGAAATCGAGATTAAGAAATCTCGCTTCATTACGTGGATCGCGCGTGCCGACGACGAAGACAGCGCCCGAGAGGTCATCAATTTGGCCAAGGCGGAGTACCCGGATGCTCGTCACCACTGCAGCGCATACATTCATGAGGTCGTCGGAGGGAATCGGGTGGAGCGATCTTCAGATGACGGTGAACCTGGTGGCACGGCAGGGCGCCCGATGCTCGATGTGCTCCAGGGCTCTGGAATGACGAATGTCACCGCCGTAGTGATCCGCTATTTTGGCGGCATCAAATTGGGCACGGGTGGGCTTGTGAGGGCCTATTCGGATTCGGTCTTAGAGTGTCTAGAAAAAGTCACGCGCATGCGGCGCGTGCAAAGAGCCTTGAGGGTAGTGAGTGTCTCCGCCGCAGATGCCGGTCGCATCGAAGCGGAATTGCGTGCTCGTGGTTATGAGATCGTGGAAACGCGGTGGGGCCAGAACGTGGAGTTTTCCATCGCGGTGACTGCCGATGGGATTGCCCAGCTTGACGGCGAAATGCAGGCGCTGACTAAGGGAGCTAGCGAGCCGTCTACGGACGGTGGCGAAATCTGGTGGGAGCTGCGCGCTTAACAGCCACTAACCCTGGTTCGGGGATTCCTCGCCGTTGTGTGCGCCGCGATGGCGCTTGAGAATTTCCACCAGCTCGTCCTTATTTTCCGCAATCTTTTCTGGCCGACCGAAGACGCAGACTGCCGCGACAGTAGCACCGTCTTCCTCCACTGCGATAGAGACACCGTCAACGCCACCGCCTTCGGCAATACCCGGGGCAGCACAGACGCCGGTCTCTGCGATTTCCCCGGCCTGGCGGAGGAAATCATCCACATAGACCTGGTCTTCCGGCCGCGCGGAGTTCAGGTAGGACCACAGTTCGCGCTTTTCAAACCGACTCATCAAAACCCAACCTGCAGAGGTGCGCAACAGCGAGCGCGGCAGGAAGTTCTCCGTCAGGTACTGGTAGCGCATGGATTCACCGACGGTTTTGAGGTAGAAAAGCTTGCCACCAACCGGCAGTGCCAGCACGGTAATCAAGCCAGTTTCGTTGTGAATCGCCTCGAGCTCAGCCGTCGGAACGTTGACCATGCGACGACCGGCCATGACATTGAGCAGAAACGGCGCCATGCCGAGCGTGTAACGCTTGTTGGACTCGTCAAGGTAACCTGTCACAGTCAGACCGTTGACAAGGCCCTGCGTGGTACTGAGCGGATAGTTCAGCGTGTGGGCGATGTCAGTGAGGGTTAGACCTTCGTTAGAGCGCGCAACGAGTTCGAGGATCGCCGCAACGCGGTCGACCATGCGGTGGCGGGGGCGGACAGTTTCTGTCATAGGACTAACACTAGCAATCAACCTACGCCATTGTGTTAATTACCTACCCAAATAGGAATATCTAGCAGGTTTGCTATAGCTGTAGAAATTTTTCCCGAATTGTACGCCCTATCGACCTATGCGATGCGTCAGGGCGACCAGAACGCGGTGCGAAAGTACTCCCGCAATGCCGTTGTATGGGCAGGCAGTGGTGTCGTCGGCGGTGCAGTGCTCGGACTTCTAGCCGGAAGCATGTCTCTATTCCTCATCCTGGCAGTAGTCGGCCTGGTCGGTGGTTTTCTCAATTGGCAAAAGGTTCAGCGGATTGTGAACTACAAGGATCCGCAGTAAATGCCTGCTCAGCAGCAATTGTCTACCGAGCCAGTGCGTATTGATGCCTGGATTTGGGCGGTCAGGTTGCTGAAAACTCGCTCATTGGCCGCAGATGCGTGCCGTGGCGGCCACGTCAAAGTCAACGGCGAAGCCGTGAAACCCTCAGTTCTAGTCGTCCCAGGGGACAGAGTGCGACTGTGGGCAAACCACCGCGAACACATTGTTGAGGTCACCAAGACGGTGAAGAAGCGGGTCGGAGCTCCGGTGGCCAGGCAGTGCTATATCGACCACTCTCCGCCACCGCCCCCGAGGGAGATTCTCGCATCGATGCCGACGCGCGACCGCGGTGCCGGGCGGCCTACGAAGCGCGATCGCCGTCAGCTCGATCGTCTTCGGGGACGTCGCTCATAGGCATCCCGGCCTCCGCTAGTTGCTGCAACCGTGCGCGCAAACGGGCTGGTCGACGCTTCGGGTTATGGCTGGTATCCGCAGTGGCCTTGATGTGCTTTTCACCGCGAGCCGCTAGTAGTAGGTCATCAATAACACGCACATGGCCTGGGTTAAAGCGGTACTTCATGGCCTTGCTTACGGCGCTGAGGCGCTGCGGATTAAGTAGCTCTCGCAGCTGCCCGACAGTGCGGATGCCATTGCGTTCCAGCAGTTCTTCTGCCCAGCCGTAATGTTCTGATTTCGATCGGGGCGCATCGGGAAGCAGCATCGTCAGCACGCCGGGTAGGGTTTCCTCAGTCACCACAATGTCATCGGCTGTGGTCTTTGCCGGAGCTGAGGGCTGTTTGCCCTCTCCCTGCGCGGAATCGTCCGGCGTGGATTCCTCCAGCACGGCAACGACTTGGTCGAACTGCTGATCCGCGAGCTCAATAAGGCCAGCGGCCAGCGCAAAAGCTCGATCAATCCGCGGGTCTGTCGCTCCCTCAGGGGCCTTATAGCGAATATCGTGCTCAAATTCCGCCCACGCATGCTGCAGCACAGTGCGCAGTTGCACCTCAAACTGCATATCCGCATATGGAGCTAGCTCTGACGGCGCCGCCGTCGACACCTTGCAGATCAAGTGCTGGGAGCCGTATCCCAACCGGCCGCTGATTCGTGTCTCCGCGGTTTTGTCAATCCTACGCAGCACAGTCAGCGAATCTCCCAGCGCATCCATAATCGCGGGAATCTCCGTCGAATGGTACGTGGTTACACGCACACCGATGATGTCGTGGATACCGTGCCACGGGTCAGGGTAGACGTAGCTGCCATCCGCTTCACGACGCAGGGCCTTCTGCCGCAATGAGCGGAAAGACTTCACCCGCGCCGTGACATTGTCAAACGCCAAACCGGCATCGGAGAGAATCTCTTTAATCGCATCGACAAAGTCCTGCGCGGCGGTGGGGTGCCGAGTTGCCCACGAGTCGTACTTCGACTGCAGCGCACGTGTAACCTCTCGATCCTCCGCCAACTGAGCCTTGCGGGTCTGATCGCGGGAACCGTCGGCAAGCGAATCCTTCATTCGATTAGTCGTCATCGTCCTCGCGTACCAGCAGTGCTACTGGGAAGGAGCTGAACAGAGAAGCCACGGCGATGGTGCCCGACCAGGTATGGCCGGTGAAACGGTCGGTCCAAAATCCCTTGGGAAGTGTCACTGTAGTGTCGCCCCAACCGCCTTCGCGCTGCAGTCCCAGCGGACGGCGCGTCACCAGCGCGATAACATCTTCGGGCTCGCCCTTCGGTCCACGCGCCGCGCCGACCAGATGACGCTCGCCCACACCAACGGCGAATACTGGCTGGTAGGCACCGCCAACGAAGGACTCCGGGCGTTCCGCACGCAGCTTCACGCCGTGGTGAGTCACCATCAGCTTTGCGACGTCCGCATCGGCATCCGTAAAGTCCTCCGGCAGCTCAGCTGGGTGCTCTGGACTCTTAGTCACCGACGTGACCTCATCGCGGGCAACCTTATCCAGCGCCGCGACGCGCGCATCATAGTCGACGAAGCGGCGGTTGTCGGGATCAACCAGGGAGTCCTCGGTGAACTCCGTCCCCTGGTAGGTATCGGGGATGCCGGGGCCGACAAGCTGGAGGAGCTTGCGCGACAGAGACGTGGTCAGGGCAGCGGGCGCAATGGAGCGGACGAACTCTGTGATGGAGTCGGTCAGGGGGCCGTCGAGAAGCGCGTCAATCCAGCTGCGGATGCCGAGTTCGAACTCCTCGACCGGCTCCGTCCAGGAGGTGTGCACATCTGCCTCGCGGATAGCCTTGATGGCGTAGTCGTGGAGGCGTTCGCGCAGTTCATCGGTAATTACGCCGTCGGTCGGCCAGACTCCGATGATGTTCTGCAGCAGGAAGTAGCCGGTGGCATCGTCCGGGGCGGGGGTGATGGCCATCCAGTTGCGAACATTTTCAGCCCAGTCGCCGGAGACATCGGAGAGCTGGAGAATGCGGGCTCGGACATCTTCGCCGCGCTTGGTGTCGTGCGTGGACAGCGTGGTCATGGTTCGTGGCCAGAGGCGAGCACGTTCCGACTGCAACAGGTGGAACTCCGCCGCCGACATGCCGTAGCGACCGAGATCACCGCCGACTTCGTTCAGGCTGATCAGGCGGCAGGCGCGGTAGAAGGTGGTGTCTTCGACACCCTTTGCCATGACCGCACCACAGACCTGCGCGAACCGCGTGGCGGCCTCACCACCGGCTACCAAACCTGCCGAAATGAGGTCGAGAGCAAAGACACGCGAGGGGAAACGCGCTGCCATTTCACCAATGACCGTGGAAGCCACTCGTGACAGGGAGACATAGTCCGAACGGTAGACAGGCATGGCAGCGACCAGCTTGCAGATGGTGTCGATAAGTACCTCATCGCTGACGCTGGTACCGCTGATAGACCAGTTATCGCGGCGCAGAGCACGTGCTAGACGACGGACCTCCGCAGCCAGCTCGTGAGCCGCGACATCGTGCTTGAGGGCCTGCGCAGTTGCCTGCACGGCAGTTTTGTCCCAGGTTGAGCCCGACTGCTGCAGAGCCAACATACTCATGGCGTCTCGGGAGTCGCGGTTGACGAAGACATTGTCGAACTCACGCAGGGCATCGTAACCCGTGGTGCCGTCAACCTGGAGCCTCGGATCCAGTGGCTCTTCGGCACCCAGAATCTTCTCGATAACCAGCCACTTGTCATCGCCGAGTAGACGGCGCAGCTCACTGAGGTATCCGAATGGGTTGCTGAGGCCATCCGGGTGGTCAATGCGGACACCGTCAATGATGTCCGCTGCCAGCAGCTCGCGGATGATGCGGTGTGTGTGCTCGAATACCACCGGGTTTTCCTGGCGGATGCCGGCCAGACCGTTGACGCTGAAGAATCGACGGTAGCCAATGACCCCGTCCTTCCAGTACATCAGGCGATAGGCCTGGCGATCATGTACTTCCTGCGGGGTTCCGTCCTCGGTGCCGGGGCGCACCGGGAATGTGTTGTCGTAGTAACGCAGAAGTGGCTCGTCACCAGACGTGTCGAGCTCCAGCTTGTCGATATCCTCCGGGGAGCCCAGAATCGGCAACCCCATCTTGCCGTTGGCACCGTTGTCCTCGTGCCAGTCGATATCGAAGTATGGCTCGAACTGAGAATCCTTGCCATAGGTCAGAACGTCCCACCACCAGGCATTGAGCTTGGGCTCCTCAACACCGAGGTGGTTCGGTACCAGGTCGATAATGATGCCCAGACCGGCCTTGTGCGCCACCTGCGCGAGCTTCTGCAGCTCTTCCATGCCGCCGAGCTCCGGGTTCACCGTCGTCGGATCGATGACATCGTAGCCATGGTTAGACTCCGGTACGGCGGTGAGGATAGGCGACAGATACAGGTGTGAAATTCCGAGGTCTGCCAAGTAGCCGACCTGTTCAGCCGCGTCAGCGAACGTGAAAGCGCGCCCGTTTGGGTCGGCCTTGGGGCCACGGAGTTGGAGACGGTAGGTGGACGTAATTGGTCGGCGACTCATGTTCCCCTTTATACCGCCCACCAGGAAAAGCTGCTGCCTGACCGCTGTGGCAGCAGCTAGCCCCAGAGTCTGCGCCTGCCGTCCGAATGCGAATTTCTTCTCGTGAACGTGGCCTAGAAGGGTGGCATTCCGTCATCGCCGGGCAGGGAAGTAGAACCGAACAACGGAACCGACTCACTGGAGTTGTTTCCGGCGCTGGCGCTAGGTGTCCCTTCCGCAGTGTCTCCTGCTTCGGACGCGCCATCCTCTTCCGGATTCAGCCCGAGTGCGGTGAAGAGCTCCTTCTCAGTCCAAATCTGGATTTCCTGGCCTTCGGCCTGCAGCTGTCGAGCCCTCTTCTCCTTCGACGTCACCGAATCCCACGGACCGGCGACCAAAATTGTCGTCTTCTTCGTGACACCCTTATTGATATTCGCACCTGCAAAGGCGATCTTATCCCACAGAAAGCCCTTGTCATACGGGGCAAAATCGCCGGTCAGCGTCACCCGCTGCTGGTACAGCAGGCCGCTTGGATCCGCGTCCGGATTCGGGTCTGGAATGGTGTCCGGTGTCTTGGCCGCATCCCACTTCGCATTGCGACGCGGCCGACGTGACGGCGCGGAACTGCCGGACTGCGCACCAGCACCAGTACCAGTTCCCGCGTTGGTCCCGGCGCCAGTGCTGGCGACACCAGCCGGGTCATAGCGCACCATCCGCACTCGTCCACTGCCAATCTGGCCCAAGCTCAGCGAGACCTTCTGGCTCAAATCAGCCACCGATGTTGCGCGCTGCTGCTCCATCAACCACAGCGCTACCTCAGCACATGCGACCGCATCTGCCGTCGCATCATGATGATTCTCCAGCGACGCCCCCGCGGCCTCCGCCAATGTCGGCAGCTTCAAATTGGGCAGCCCCAACTGCATCTGCCGAGCCCACATATAAGTACACGCAAAATTCAACTTCGGTGCTGGAATGCCTTCCGCCCGGCACGCCCGCGACAGGGCTGTGAAATCAAACCGCGCATTGTGAGCAACTACGTCCAAATCCCCAACGACGTCAACAAACTTCGCCAGCTGCTCCGGAAATGACGGCTCACCGGCCACATCCGCCGCCGTGATGCCATGAATCGCGACATTGGCTTCATCAAAATACTCCAGCCCCTTTGGCGGACGGCACATCCAGGAATAACGCTCCGTCACCTTCCCGCCACGCACGACCGCAACGCCAAGCTGAATAATCGAGCCGGTGTCTTCGTTCGCTGTCTCTACATCGAACGCCGCAAACGGTGCGATGTCCGACGCCGCAACCTCATCCCCCGTAGGAAGCGGTGCAAAAGGCACAGACTGCTTTACGACGTCGCCCGCGCCCTCAACCACACTCACGCCTTCGGTGACTGCCGCGCGCTGTGCCACCCACGGCATCAACGTGGAAGTAAAAGCATCTGCTGAGTTGTAGAACTCCGGACTCTTGGCCATCTCCGCGATGAGGTCTGCCAGCAACTGCGCTGCTGCCTGACGATGAGACATCACACGGGCCTTTGGCAAAGCTACCCCGAGGTCTACCGTGCCGGGGAAGAAGCGGTTGGCCGGAGTGTAGACACCGTTTTTACTTGCCGATGCGACCTCCGCAACGTCGGCAAGCGGGAGGGGCTTCGCGGGGGCGGTGCTAGCCGTGTTGATGGTGTGGGTAAGGCGGAGCCCATCTGCGGTAATAGTCACCGTGTCGCCGGTGAGCTCGAAGACGACGGCGGGCTCGGAGGATGGCGTGGTCGTAGTCATGCACTAGATGGTAGCGCCGATGGCGGATTGAGCCCCATAGAGGCTGCGGTACCTGCGGCTCGCGCCGAGTACATGTGGCTTCCGAGAATGTGGAAATGCCCACAAAAATAGGAATATTTATGGAGCGTTCGGACAGTGGGGGTGTCTGTACCCCTGAAAACCACATGTTTTGGGGGGTTAAATGTCCGGATGCATTTTGAGCGGGCGCTCCTTATACTTTTCGACGAACGGCGGTAACTGGTCGTTCGAGCTTTCGAGCTCAAGCGAAAGGCAAAGCGGAAACAACGTATGCCAGTGAAGCGATGAAATAAGGAGTAAACATTTTGAGCACGCATCCTGTGCACCCTGGTTCTATCTTGAACGATAATTTCCTCGAGCCGCGACACCTCTCTATCTACCGACTGGCTCTTGCCATCGGCGTGCCAAGCTCAACTCTGGAGCGCTTTCGCACCGGCCGCACTGCGGTCACTACTGACCTCGCAAATCGACTGTCCGACTACTTTGACACCGAGCCGGAGTACTGGTTGAACTCTCAGGCGGAGTTCAATATGCGCGCATCTGCGTAAGAAGACTTCACGCCAGCTCGGCTCCCGCAGTGCTGTGTTGACCCAAACCCTGTTTTGAGTTGAACTCAGAGCCGAAAATCCCCTGTCGGTGGAAGAAAAGTCTTCCGCCGACAGGGGATTTTTGTGTAGGAACCAACCCCAGGCCCCGGTGCAGAAGCCAACCCAGCTCCAACCCAGGCCCAGGCCCCTACACCCAACGCGGACGCGGCTAGTGCCGCTCGATCAGCACGATGGTAGAACGGGCTGGCACGCGGAGCTCGCCTTCTGGCTCAACGATGCGCTCGCGGGTCGGGCGACCCGTGATCTCTGTGGTGTCGATGATGACTTCCCAGCTGTGTGCGTATTCGGTGCCCGGAATTTGGAACATGATGTCCTCGTGGTGAGCGTTGAAGCACAACAGGAAGGAGTCATCTTCAATCCTGTGACCTCGGCGGTCAGGCTCGGTGATGGCATCACCGTTGAGCCAGACCATCAACGACTTGCCGAAGTCGAAGTTCCAGTCATCGGTAGTCATGACGCGACCCTCATAGGTCAGCCAGGCAATGTCACGATCGTCGGTTTCCGCACCGAGCGGGCCACCGCGCAGGAAGCGGCGGCGTCGGAAGACTGGGTGTTCCGCACGCAGCTCAGTCAGGAACTGGGTGTATTCGACCAGTTCAGAGTTGGTACGCGTCTGATTCCAGTCGACCCAGGCCAAACGGTTGTCCTGGCAGTAGACGTTGTTGTTGCCCTTCTGGCCACGTCCCATTTCGTCACCGTGGCTAATCATCGGAGTGCCCTGGGACAGCAGGAGAGTGGTCAGGAAGTTACGACGCTGGCGGGCGCGCAGCGAAATGATGCGCTCGTCGTCGGTCGGGCCTTCCACACCGCAGTTCCACGAACGGTTGTGGGACTCGCCATCGCGGTTGTCCTCGCCGTTGGCCATATTGTGCTTCTCGTTGTAGCTGACCAAGTCGTTGAGGGTGAAACCGTCATGCGCGGTCACGAAGTTAATCGACGCAGTTGGGCGGCGGTCATTGTTTGCATACAGGTCCGAGGAGCCGGTGATACGTGAAGCGAACTCGCCGAGCGTGGATGGCTCACCGCGCCAGAAGTCGCGGATGGTGTCGCGGTACTTACCGTTCCATTCAGTCCACTGCGGTGGGAAGTTACCGACCTGGTAGCCACCTTCGCCGACATCCCACGGTTCTGCGATGAGCTTGACCTGGCTGACAATCGGATCCTGCTGCACCAAGTCAAAGAAGGCGGAGAGGCGATCCACATCGTGGAATTCTCGAGCCAGGGTGGATGCCAAATCGAAGCGGAAGCCGTCGACATGCATCTCGGAGACCCAGTAGCGCAGCGAATCCATAATCAGCTGCAGCGAGTGTGGGTGGCGCACATTCAGGGAGTTACCGGTGCCGGTGTAGTCCATGTAGTGCTGGCGATCGCCTTCGACCAGGCGGTAGTAGGCCTCGTTGTCGATGCCTCGGAAGCAGATGGTTGGGCCCATGTGGTTGCCCTCGGCGGTGTGGTTGTAGACCACGTCGAGGATGACCTCAATGCCGGCATCGTGAAATGCGCGCACCATGCCCTTGAACTCGCTGACTGCTCCGCCTGGCTTTTGGGAAGCCGAGTAGTCCTGATGTGGTGCTAGGAAACCGAAGGTGTTGTAGCCCCAGTAGTTGCGCAGCCCCTTTTCGCGCAGGTGGTCGTCCTGGAGGAACTGGTGGACCGGCATCAGTTCGATAGCCGTGACACCAAGGTCCTTGAGGTAGTCAATAATCGCCGGATGCGCGAGACCGGCATAGGTACCACGTAGCTCCTCCGGGATATCCGGGTGCGTCATGGTCATGCCCTTGACGTGGGCTTCGTAAATCACGGTCTCGTTGTACGGCGTGCGAGGTGCGCGGTCAGCGCCCCAGTCGAAGAATGGGTTGATGACCACGGAGGTCATGGTGTGTCCCAGGCTGTCCTCGGTGTTGCGCTTCGAGTGGTCATGAATGTCATAGTTGAACAGTGATGGGTGACCGTCGAATTCGCCGTCGAAAGCCTTGGCGTATGGGTCGACCAGCAGCTTGTTGGGGTCGCAACGCTTACCGTTGGCCGGATCGAATGGGCCGTGTACGCGGTAGGCGTAGCGCTGGCCCGGCATGATAGACGGGATGTAGCAGTGCCAGATATGCGCATCGACTTCTTCCAACTCAATGCGTGTTTCTTCGCCTTCGGCGCTAATCAGACAAAGCTCAACCTTTTCCGCAACGTCGGAAAAGAGTGCAAAGTTGGTGCCAGCGCCGTCGTAGGTAGATCCGAGCGGGTAAGGCTCACCCGGCCATACTTGATAATCGCCGACTGTATTTGCTTGGTTCATGTGACTACCTTAACCGTTTTGTAAAAAACATGAGCCTTTTTCGGTCCCGTGTGGGCGCGCCATCCGTCCCATCTGTCGAGCGCACTTCGCAAAAACGACCCCCAAGGAAAAATTCGAGTCGAACGATTAAGAGCATAAACTTCGCGTGAAAATAAGTATTTAACCCTGCAAGTGGGCAATTTGACACTCTAAACGCACCTTGGCGGGCGCCGAATCCCCAATATTCGCGGTCACCAACGCGCGAAGATCCCCAAAGGCCTTTACTTTTGGAGTTATGAGTCCACGAACCATTGGTGTAACGGAAGTAGCGTTCCGAGACGCTCATCAGAGCCTCATGGCAACGCGAATGGCTATGGAAGACATGGTCGATGTCTGTGAAGAAATGGACAAGGCCGGTTTTTGGAGTGTGGAGTGCTGGGGCGGCGCAACCTTTGACGCCTGCATCCGCTTCCTTAATGAAGATCCCTGGGAGCGCCTGCGGACATTCCGCAAGCTGATGCCGAATAGTCGCCTGCAGATGCTGCTGCGCGGCCAGAATCTTCTCGGTTACCGCCACTACGAGGACATGGTGGTTGACAAGTTCGTCGAGAAGTCCGCTGAAAACGGTATGGACGTATTCCGTGTTTTCGACGCGCTCAACGACCCACGCAATCTCGAGCACGCCATGCGCGCGGTCAAGAACGTCGACAAGCATGCGCAGGGCACGATCTGCTATACGACGTCTCCGCTTCACGACGTCGACGGGTACGTGAAGCTCGCTGGTCGTCTACTGGATATGGGGGCGGACTCCATTGCGTTGAAGGACATGGCAGCGCTGCTGAAACCCCAGCCGGCTTACGACATCATCCGCGGCATCAAGGAAACTTACGGCGAGGACACCCAGATTAACGTCCACTGTCACTCGACCACCGGTGTCACGATGGTGACTTTGATGAAGGCCATCGAAGCTGGTGCGGATGTCGTGGACACGGCAATTTCGTCGATGTCGCTGGGCCCGGGGCACAACCCGACCGAGTCGCTGGTGGAAATGTTGGAGGGAACCGACTACACCACCGACCTGAACATGGATAACCTCATCACCATTCGTGACCACTTCCGCAAGGTGCGTCCGAAGTACGCAGAGTTCGAGTCGAAAACCCTGGTCAATACCGACATTTTCATGTCGCAGATTCCTGGTGGCATGTTGTCGAACATGGAAAACCAGCTCAAGGCCCAGGGCGCGGGTGACCGCGTCGAAGAGGTCATGCGTGAAGTACCGATTGTCCGAAAGGACGCCGGTTACCCGCCGCTGGTGACTCCGAGCTCGCAGATCGTCGGCACGCAAGCTGTGTTTAACGTGCTGATGGGACGCTACAAGGTTATGACGGCTGAGTTCGCCGACCTCATGCTCGGCTATTACGGGCAGTGTCCTGGTGAGCGCAACCCAGAGCTGATTAAGCAGGCAGCGGAACAGACCAAGAAGGAAGAAATCACGGTTCGCCCGGCTGATCTCCTCGAACCAGAGTGGGACGACCTGGTCAAGCAGGCCAAGGAGCTCGACGGTTACAACGGCACCGCCGAGGACGTCCTGACCAACGCACTGTTCCCATCCGTCGCACCGGGATTCTTCACCACGCGCGGCGAAGGGCCGAAGAACGTCGGTAAGACTGCCGAACAGCTCAAGCGCGAGGCGGAGCAAGCCTCAGGTGCTGCCAATGCCATTCGCGAGCCAATTCGCTACAAGGTCACCGTTGGCGGTCGCTCACAGACCGTCCAGGTGGAACCCGCCTAGGAACATCGGGAGAAGAGATAGCAATGTCGCAAAGTTCAGCAAACCAGCCGAATTCGGCGGATGCCGTCGCGCCGGGCGTCGACGCCTCGATGGCGGAGCGCCTGGATTATTTGGATGCTCAGCGTCGCCGTGTTGAGGCCGGTGGCGGTGAAGCCCGCCAGGCCAAGCAGCACGAACGTGGGAAGATGACTGCCCGCGAGCGTATCGACAACTTCGTCGACGAGGGCACTTTCCGTGAAACCGGCATGTTCATGACTCACCGCACCACCGACTTCGGCATGGATACTGCCGACGCGCCTGCCGACGGTGTGGTCACCGGCACTGCCGCGGTTCTCGGCCGGGCAGTGCACGTGGCCTCCCAGGACTTCACGGTCATGGGTGGCTCCGCTGGTGAAACGCAGTCCCGCAAGGTTGCGGCCACCATGCGCGCTGCTGCCGACAACGGCACTCCGTTCGTGTTTATCAACGACTCCGGTGGTGCTCGCATTCAAGAGGGGATTGACTCTCTGTCGGGCTACGGCCAGGTCTTCTACAACAATGTCTGGCTTTCCGGTCTGGTGCCGCAGATTTCCATCATTGCAGGCCCATGTGCTGGAGGCGCTGCCTACTCGCCAGCGCTGACCGACTTCATTATTCAGACTCGCAAGGCACAGATGTTCATCACCGGCCCGGGCGTTATTAAGTCGGTGACCGGCGAGGAAGTCACCTCCGAGCAGCTCGGTGGCGCTGATGCGCACATGGCCAAGGCCGGCAATATTGACTTCGTTGCCGACGATGACGAGCAGGCCATCCTGATTGCGCAGAAGCTCTTAAGCTTCCTGCCACAGAACAACACGGAAGAGCCACCAATCGTGGATCCGGTATTCGACGCCGAGCCGGATCCAGAGCTCCGCGACATCGTCCCCGTCGATGGCAAGAAGGGCTACGACGTCCGCGAGGTCATAATCCGTATCGCCGACAATGGCGACTTCCTCGAGTGCCAGGCGGGTTTTGCCACCAACCTAGTCGTTGGTTTTGGTCGAGTTTTGGGTCGTACCGTGGGCTTTGTCGCCAACCAACCGAACGTGATGTCCGGTGTGCTGGACATCAATTCCTCGGACAAGGGCGCAAAGTTCATCCGCTTCTGCAATGCCTTTAACATCCCGCTGGTCACCCTGGTTGACGTTCCTGGCTTCATGCCGGGCGTCACCCAGGAGCATGGCGGCATCATCCGCCACGGCGCAAAGATGCTCTACGCATACTCCGCAGCGTCTGTGCCCAAGGTGACCGTCGTCATGCGTAAGGCCTACGGCGGTGCGTACCTGGCGATGTGCTCGAAGGACCTCGGCGCGGACTATGTATTCGCATGGCCGACCGCGGAAATTGCGGTGATGGGCGCAGAGGGTGCGGTCAACGTGGTCTTCCGAAAGGAAATTGCCGCCGCGGGCGACGAGGAAGAGCAGGCGCGCGTGCGCGACGAGCGTATCGCCGAATACAAGACACGCTTCTCGACGCCGTATGTCGCCGCCTCGCGCGGACTGGTCGACGACGTGATTGACCCGGCGGAAACCCGCCTGCGTGTGGCTGACGCACTGTCGGTTCTGCGTAACAAGCGCGAGGTTCGCCCGGCCAAGAAGCACGGATTGGGGCCACAGTAATGTCTGACGGCATCGGTGAGATTAAGGAGCTGCGAGCGCTCGTCGCTGAACTGACCGACCGGTTGGATGCGACCTCGACAAGCTTGCAGAAGGCCACGGCACGACTGAATCAGGCAGAGAGCGAGTTGGCTGAACTGCGCAAACGCGTGGACGCAGATATCCCCGAGGATACTGTCATCGCCATTTCGGCAGCGGTGTCTGCGTACCTGGGCAATCGCGGCAAGGTGAAGGCAATTCGATACAACCGCCATAAGACGTGGGCTGCGCAGGGACGCCAGATCCAGCAGCAGCACAACCTGCGTTAGTTGGAAATTTTCGATAACCGACTTAATTGAGTCTGACTCATTGACTTTTGTTACGTGAGGATTGTTGAGCCATGAAATTGAAAGTGACTGTCGGCGGCATTGCCTACGATGTCGACGTTGAAGTAGTTGAGGAGCCCAAGCGTCTTTCGCCCATCGTGTTGGGTGGATCGTCGAGCGCTTCCGTTGAGCCGGCCACCGCTAGTGTCTCGGGTGTCTCCGCCAATTCGGTGGTGGCGCCACTGGCAGGTTCGGTCAGCAAGATTTTGGTCGAGGAAGGCCAGAAGATTGAGGCTGGGGAGGTGCTGCTCATTCTCGAGGCAATGAAGATGGAAACCGAGATTACGGCCCCGGCTGCAGGCACCGTCGGCTCTATTCATGTTGAAGTCGGCGACGCAGTGCAGGGCGGCCAGGGACTCGTCTCGATTGATTAGCCGCATTAGCCGGGGTGTAAAGATTTTGGGGTGAAATCTTTCTAGCCCCGGTTGCTGGAAATACTTAAGGTTGCCTTAATATTTTCCTTATGAATGCCGTTCTTCTCGCCGTTTTGGTGATGCTAATCCTGGCGGTCTGCCGGGTACACGTTGTGCTAGCGCTGTTTATTGGCGCCTTAGTCGGTGGTCTTTCCGCCGGTATGGGGCTCGATGCCACAATGGTTGCCTTCCAGGAAGGCCTCTCTGGTGGTGCGAAGATTGCCCTGAGCTATGCCATGCTGGGTGCCTTTGCCATGGCAGTGGCATCCTCCGGGCTGCCCAAACTGCTGGCCGATTGGCTGATTGCCAAGATCGGCACGGAGGATGAAGGCGCTAAATCTAAGGCAGAGGCATGGACCAAGTGGGGCATGGTCGCCGGCATTTTGGCCATGGCGATCATGTCGCAGAACCTCATCCCAGTTCACATTGCGTTTATCCCGCTGATTATTCCGCCGCTGTTGCCGGTATTTAACCGCCTCAACATCGACCGTCGAATGATTACCAGTGTGATGACCTTCGGTTTGGTCACCACCTACATGTGGGTTCCGGTCGGATTCGGTTCTATCTTCCTGAACGACATCCTGCTGGGGAACATCGAGAATGCTGGCCTTGATGTTTCCAATATCAACATCATGATGACGATGGGCATCCCGGCTCTCGGCATGCTGGCCGGTCTGGCCATTGCCGTATTTTTCTCCTACCGGAAGCCACGGCATTACGAAGATCGGCCGATTGCCCAGTCCTCACACGCAGAAACCCAGTCTGACGAACCGGTGTCGAAGTACCGAGTTATCGTTGCTCTCGTTGCAATCGTGGTGACTTTCGTCGTCCAGATTGTGATGAATTCTATGGAGACCGATGCCGATCCGTTGCTGATTGGTGCACTCACTGGTCTGGCAATCTTCATGTTCACCGGCGCCGTGCGCTGGCGTGAGGCGGACGACGTGTTCACCGCCGGTATGAAGATGATGGCCCTGATTGGTTTCATCATGATTTCTGCACAGGGCTTCGCCTCGGTGATGTCGGAGTCCGGCCAGATCGAGCCGCTGGTGACCGCTACTGCAGAGCTGTTTGCGGGCAACAAGCCTGCCGCTGCATTCGCCATGCTGGTCGTTGGTCTGGTGGTCACGATGGGTATTGGTTCGTCCTTCTCGACGTTGCCGATTATCGCCATCATCTATGTGCCGTTGTGTCTGTCGCTGGGCTTCTCGCCGATGGCTACCGTCGCCATCATTGGTACTGCAGGTGCTCTAGGTGATGCTGGTTCGCCGGCATCGGACTCGACGCTCGGCCCGACGATGGGTCTCAATGCCGACGGGCAGCACGACCACATTCGCGATTCGGTTATTCCGACCTTCCTGCACTTCAACCTGCCGCTGCTGGCAGCTGGTTGGGTAGCAGCTCTGGTGCTCTAGCGCCGGGGCTTGACCGTGAGCGTGATTGTTTCAGCGGGGCTTACTGACCTGCAATCCCCTTAGTCTCCGCAACCCCCGCAATTCCGGCGATAAAGAGCTCGGTTCCCAGTGCAATGCGCTGGCGGCCGAGCTCTTTTGTCTGTGTAGCCGTATCTTCAGAGGAAATCTCGACCTCAGCGTCCTTACCGGCGGTGTTCTCGCCACTGGCATCACCATTGTCGGAAACGCCCTTGGCGCCATTTAGATTAAGCGCGATGGCTGTCTGCTGGTCGACTGTCGCACCGAGAATGAAGTACACGAGGACAGACGCGGTATCAGCCGCTGATGGGGTGCTGATGGAGGTTTCGGATGCGTTCTCCAGGACGTCGGCAAGCAGTTGTTCGGGGCGAATCGTGGCGGTGCCCGTAGCGAGCGCGGCCGAGACGACCTCGGCGCCATCCCGATGAGCGGTGAGGCAGGAGTAGAGCAGCTCGGCGACGGCTTCGATGTCGGCACGCCAATCGCCTGTGGCGGAAAACTCTGTGCAGGGAGCCAAGATGCGGTCAGCGACGGCGCCCAGCAGTGCCTGCTTGGAAGGGTAGTGCCAGTACATTGCGCCAGCGGCGGTACCCAAGTGGCGAGTCAGGCGGCGGATCGTGAGATCGCCGAGTCCGTACTCGTTGAGAATGGTGAGAGCTGCGTCGACAATGATGTCCTTGGTCAATTGCACACTGCCTACCGTAGACGAAAGAAGAATCATCTGGAAGATGTCTCAAGGCTGAAATGGGGAGCGTAAATCCGCGACACGACGGGAATTGAACCCTGTTCGACATTCTGTAGCTGCGGTATTAAGTTTGATAACTGTACAACTTCTGAAACGGTGTTCAAGTTTTATCCCCAGCCTCAAGGAGCGTCACCCCCCATGACTCAACAGCAGCAGGACATTTTGGAACTCGCCCGCGAAAAGGTGCTCGCCCGCGGAGAGGGGCTGAACTACGAGGAGACCCTGGCGGTTCTCAACCTCGACGACGACAGCATCGAGAAACTGCTGGCGCTGGCTCATGAGGTGCGCTTGAAGTGGTGCGGCGAAGAGGTCGAGGTTGAAGGCATTATCTCGTTGAAGACTGGCGGCTGCCCAGAGGATTGCCACTTCTGTTCGCAGTCGGGTCTGTTCGAGTCTCCGGTACGTTCGGCATGGCTGGATATCCCGGCTCTGGTGGACGCCGCCAAGCAGACTGCAAAGTCTGGTGCGACTGAGTTCTGCATCGTTGCTGCAGTAAAGGGGCCGGATGAGCGACTGCTCAGCCAGATGGAACAGGCCGTCGCCGCCATTCAGGCAGAGGTTGACATTAATGTGGCCGCATCGATGGGCATTCTGACGCAGGAACAGGTGGATCGCCTGGCCAAGGCTGGTATTCACCGCTACAACCACAACCTTGAGACCGCCAAGAGCTACTTCCCGCAGGTCGTGACCACCCACACTTGGGAAGAGCGCCATGACACCCTGCGCATGGTCGGCGAAGCTGGCATGGAAGTCTGCTGTGGCGGCATCCTGGGTATGGGCGAGACCCTTGAGCAGCGTGCTGAGTTTGCTCAGGACCTGGCGGCGCTCAACCCGACCGAGGTGCCGATGAACTTCCTCGACCCGCGCCCGGGCACTCCGTTCGCCGGTCGCGAGCCGATGCCAGCTAAGGATGCACTGCGTGCCATCGGTGCCTTCCGTTTGGCACTGCCGAAGACTATCTTGCGTTTTGCTGGTGGTCGTGAGCTCACCCTGGGAGACCTGGGCGCAGAAAAGGGGCTGCTCGGCGGTATCAACGCTGTCATTGTCGGTAATTACCTGACCACTCTGGGCCGTCCGGCGGAGCAGGATCTAGACATGCTTGGCAAGGTACGACTCCCAATTAAGGCTCTCAATGCAACTGTCTAAGCCTCGGACATCTAGCCCGCGCTCGCCGCGGAGTAAGAAAGTCGACTCCACAGAGCTGCTCCAGGCCATGGTGCTGGGAGATGAGCCCAAGTTCGATCCTTTTACCGGCGCCGACCTCGAAGCTGGTGAAGTGCGCGAACGCTCCTATGGTGCAAAAGCTGGACTGGAGGCGCCTCGGTTCTGCCAGCTCTGTGGGCGCCGGATGGTGGTGCAGGTGCGTCCGGACGGCTGGACTGCAAAGTGCTCGCGCCACGGCGAAGTGGACTCCGTTATGTTGGAGCAGCGATAAAAGGCGCTGGTTGTGCTAGTGCGCCATTCGGGCACGCTAGTACTGGATGTGCGCCGTGAGGTAAGTTAGTCAACTATGACTATGAAAAATACCCGAGTCCCACACGTTGAAAAGCAGAGCGTGGCAATGGCCTCGGGTATTGTTCTCTTTTCCGTTGTAACGGGAACGATAGCCGGAGTGGCCTGGGCATTCTTACGCCCCAAGCAGCAAGTGCAAATGCTCCCGGATAACCAACTAGCGATTATTCAGGAAACCGTTGACGCTGGTTTTATTGGGCTGCTCTGGTTTGTTGCTGTCACTGCCATCAGCGGCCTGGTGCTGGGAATTACTACCTTCCGAAACCGTGCCATCACGACGCCTGTGCAGATGCTCACAGCAATTGGCTGGGCAGGTTTCTCCGCGTTGATGAGCGCAGCAGTGACGTACCTCGTCGGTCAGTCGGTTGCGGCATTGCTCCAGCCGGATCTGGCGGGCATGCAGCCGGGCGATAAGTTCTCGGTGATTCCAGACTTCAAAACCTATGTAGCACTGCTCGTCGCGCCACTGGTTGCCATGCTCGCACTGTGGTCCCGGGTGTTGTTCCAAACGGACTTCACGGAAGGTAACGAGAGCGCTGCGGACAATGTTGCGGACGCAGATTCGGTCACTAAGTGAGGCAGTGAGGTTCTGCGCGGGGGCCGTCGTAAAGCACTATTTCCTACTGAACAGGGGTAGTTATTGGGAAATAGGCTTATACAAGCCTTACAATTTTGGGAAATAGGTTCGTCTTCGATGTCAGTATTCGCCCCGATTTAGGGGCTTTTTCGATATTGTGTGGCGAGCTTAGGTCTCTTGCACTTGCCCGTTTGAGTCCGCTGCGAATGCCTCCGGGGACCGTTGCCGGTAACGGTGACGGCGTTTTTTCCGGTCGTAGCCACAGCCCATTGAAGTAAGGACGTAGTTTTCCGTGAATACCAGCCTTGCGGCCAATGCTTCCAGCCTGCCGCGCCTTGAATCGGATCTGTACGAATCGGTAGTCGATAAAGATGGCCGCTACGGTGGCGTAATTGCAGATGAGCGCTGGGCCCAGGAGATTAGGCGCCTCGCCCGCGAACGCAATGCCGTAATTCTTGCGCACAACTACCAGCTGCCGGAGATTCAGGATATTGCCGATTACACCGGCGACTCCCTCGGACTTTCCCGCATCGCTGCGGAAACCGATGCTGACGTCATCGTCTTCTGTGGTGTCCACTTCATGGCGGAAACCGCCAAAATTCTGAGCCCAGAGAAGACCGTCCTCATCCCGGATGAGCGCGCCGGCTGCTCCCTGGCGGACTCCATCACTGCAGACGAACTGGCCGAGTGGAAGGCTGAGAATCCCGGCGCACTGGTGGTCAGCTACGTCAACACCACGGCAGACGTAAAGGCTCTGACCGACATCTGCTGTACTTCCTCCAACGCCGTCGACGTGGTCAAGTCCATCCCGGAAGACCAGGAGATCCTGTTCAACCCGGATCAGTTCCTCGGCGCACACGTCCGCCGTGAGACCGGCCGCGACAACATCAAGGTATGGGCTGGTGAGTGCCACGTCCACGCCAACATCAATGGTGAGGAACTCGCGCACCGCGCGGAAGAGAACGCCGATTCGCAGCTGTTCATTCACCCGGAGTGCGGTTGCGCGAACTCTGCGATTTACCTCGCAGGTGAAGGCACCATCGAGCCCGAGCGCGTGCAGATGCTCTCCACCGGCGAGATGCTGACCGAGGCGCAGAAGCTGAAGGAGAACAAGCCCAACGGCAAGGTGCTCGTGGCCACTGAGGTGGGCATGCTCCACCAGCTGCGCAAGGCCGCACCGGATGTCGACTTTGAGCCGGTCAACGACCGCGCTTCCTGCTCGTACATGAAGCTCATCACTCCGGCGGCTCTGCTGCGCTGCCTCGTTGAGGGCACTGATGAAGTCGATGTCGAGCCGGATGTCGCCGACAAGGCGCGCGCTTCTGTCGAGCGCATGATCGCCATCGGTAACCCAGGCGGAGGCGAGTAACACGTTTGGTCTGCGCCCATCATTCGACAGTTGGACACTGACGTGTGACTTCCTCGTCATCGGCGGGGGAGTCGCAGGGCTCAGTGCTGCGCGTCGGGCCCTTGAGCTCGGCCTCGACGTGCTGGTTATCGACAGCGTCGAGTGGCGCGTCGGTGCCCGCAAACAGCTACGTTTCGCCGATGCGGCCACGAATCTCGCACAGGGCGGGCTCGCGGTCGTCGGGCTTGACGACGACCCCAGCGGCCATGTGGCCAATGGGTTCGATGACACCACTGATTCCCACATCGCGGATACTCTCGATGCCGGTGCCGGCCACTGCGATGAAGGGGCCGTGGCTTCTATCATCCGTGCTGGCGCTGCGGCGACCGAGTGGCTGATAGGGCTAGGCGCTACATTCGACCCGGCGCGGGATAACCCGGCCGTATATTCCCGCACCAAAGAGGGCGGACACCACGCGCGGCGCATCATTCATGCCGGCGGTGACGCCACTGGTGCTGAAATCGAGCGCGCCCTAGAAGCCTCAGTTACCGGCGTGCGAGTACTACAAAACGCCACAGCGCGCCAGCTCATCGTTGGCAAAGACGGCCGCGTGCTGGGGGCGCTGGTAGCGGATCCCCGTGGGGGTGGAGCTATTCGAGCAGGCGCCACTCTGCTGGCTACCGGCGGCGTGGGCCATATTTACCGCGCGACCACGGCCCCCTCGGGTGCCCGCGGTGAGGCTATCGGCATGGCCTCCGATGCTGGCGCGGAGATTCGGGACATGGAGTTTATCCAGTTTCACCCGACGGTGCTCTATGACGAGCGCTCGGCATCAGATGGCACCGGCCGACGCCATCTCATCAGCGAGGCTGTCCGTGGTGAAGGAGCCATTCTCGTCGACTCCCGGGGCAACAGTGTGACCGCCGGCGTTGACCCTCGCGGGGACCTGGCTCCGCGCGATATCGTCTCGCGCGCCATCGCGACTCGCATGCGCGAGCTCGGCGAGGACCACGTCTTCCTCGACGCACGTCACATCGACAACTTCGCCGCCCGCTTTCCGACGATCACAGCGGGCCTGACCGCAGCGGAGATTGATCCGACCAAGGACCTCATTCCCGTGGCCCCGGCGGTCCACTACACCTGTGGTGGTATTGCCGTCGACCCATTCGGTGCAACTAGTGTGCCGGGCCTCTATGCGGCCGGCGAATGCTCCGCAACAGGGCTCCACGGTGCCAACAGGTTGGCCTCCAATTCGTTGCTGGAGGGCCTGGTCGTCGGCAAGCGGGTGGTCGAAAAAGTCGCTGAAACACACGCTGTGCCGGTCGGGGACGAGGAATTCGCAGCGGCCGTTGAAAGCCTGCCTCAGCCACGGTCAGAACTGGAACCACGGCAGCTTTTCCGGTTGCAGACGGCGATGCAGGAAGGCGCTGGTGTAACGCGTAATGAGCAGAGCTTGCGGCAGGCGTTGGCGGTTATCGATCGGCTCCCGCAATCGGTTCAGGTCGTGGCCGCAAGGAAAGTCGTCGAAGCAGCATTGGCACGACCATATACTTTGGGGTGCCACACTTGGTTTGAAAAGGATGGGGATTAGCTAACCATGACTCTTGAGAAGGACACTCTGCGCGGGGTGCTGAACGAAAACATCACCCGTGGCCTCATTCGGACGGCACTACAGGAAGACATGAGCTTCGGGCCGGATGTGACCTCGCTGTCGACAGTCTCGGCATCTGCGCAGGCACTCGCCCGCCTGGTGGCCCGGCAAGAGGGCGTTATCGCGGCAATCGATGCGGTGGAGTGGACGCTGCAGGAGGTCATCTCGGGTGAGTTCACCGTCGAAAAGCACGTTGAAGATGGCACCCTGGTGCGTCCTGGCACAGTGCTGGCAACGATTTCTGCGCCGACTCGGGGGTTGCTGACTGCTGAGCGGACAATGCTGAATATCCTCACGCACGCCAGTGGTGTAGCTACTGCGACGCGCCAGTGGGCTGACGCGATTATCGGCACCGGTGCGCGGGTGCGCGATTCCCGAAAGACGCTGCCGGGGCTGCGCAACCTGGAAAAGTATGCTGTGACCTGCGGCGGCGGAATTAACCACCGCTACGCTTTGGGCGATGAAGCACTGATTAAGGACAATCACGTGGTGGCTGTCGGTTCCGTGTCCGGTGCGTTGAAGAGGGTGCGGGATCAGTACCCGGAGCTGCCGTGTGAGGTGGAAGTCGATACCCTCGCACAGCTCGATGAGATCCTGCCGATGAAGCCGGACATCGTCATGCTGGACAACTTCGAGGTCTGGGAGACCCAGATTGCGGTGCAGCGCCGCTCGCAGATTTCTCCGGCCACGCAGCTTGAGTCCTCTGGTGGACTGACCATCGATGTGGCTCGTGAGTACGCGTCCTGTGGTGTCGATTACCTGGCTGTGGGCGCGCTAACCCACTCGGCCAAGGTGTTCGATGTCGGACTCGACTTCGACGAGCAGTAGCTGAATCAGCCCCCGGTATCGCTTCGCAGCTTCGCCTACAAGCGACGGGCGATTTCCGCGCCAATCTCGCTTAGTGCCGACCCCCAGCGCTCCCGCGATTGCTCATCACAGGTTTCCTGTGCGCGGTAAAGCGCCTTCTCTGCAGCAGCGACATCGCCCAAATGCAGGTGGCACTGTGCAATTTGTGCAAGCAGAGGCACGGCCTGGATATTGAGGTTATCGGACTGGAAAAGTCCCGCCGCCAACTCCAGGTGATCAATGGCGCGCCCTTGATGTCCTCGACGAATCTCTGCCTGGCCGTTCAAGGTGTGCCACATCGCCCAGCGCAAGTGGCGCGGAGGGGTGTCCGCAGTCGGCTCGAAGCCGTCTTTCTCCAGGTTATCCAGCAAATCCAACCAGTCCGCGGCCTTGTCCATCAGCTTCGGTGCAGAGCCACGGATGGGGCGCCCCAGACTGTCGGTCTGCGGAGCATCCGCCTCGTCGCCGAGCTCCTCGAACCCCTGCATCAGAGTTAGGGCTGCTTCCCAGAGGTTGTTTTCCTCAGCCAATGCCGTGGCGGCGTCGAAAAGCTGCTGCGGGCTAGAAGTCGCGGAATCACCAGAAGTAGTCATGACCTAACACTCTACTTTGTGCCACCGCCAGCACCGAAGTGGGCGGGGCGCTAGTATTCGTCGTCAAGCGATTGAATGATGATGACGTCAAGGGCATCGAGAACAGGATGGCCTTCCCACACGTCGCGGGGCAGAAGCTCTTCGACGCGCCGGGCGTAGGCGGCGGCACCGTCGGAATCACCCGCGTCGAGACGGTATCGAACCCCCGCCAGCAGCGCGCGGGCGGCTTCCTCGCCATCGCCGGACTGCAGGTAGCCCTTCGCGGCGGCTTCCACATGGTTGATGGCCAAAGTGTCGCGGCCAGCGGAGTAGAAGACGTAGGCGGCATCGTCGTGCCAGTCGGCGAGTGACCAGTCGTCGGAGATGAGCTTCTGAGAACGCAGCAGAAGGTCCTCAGCCTCGTTGAGCGTGTGGTCAATGACGGCGGAAGCGTCCTCGGAGACGATCTCGGCGGTGAATTCGGAGCCCTCTTCGGAAATGACCAGGTCAATGACATGAATGATGGAACGTGCAGCCTGGCGGTAGGCCTTGGCAGCGCCCTTGGTATCGCCGTTGCGTTCAAGGTGCTCGCCGTGTTCGATGAGCAGCTTTGCCGCCTGGCGGGGATTATTGCCGAGACCCGCGGCTGCGGAGGCAATAGAAAAAGCCGCGTCGGTGCGTTCTTCATCGGCGGTAAATGCTGACCAGTGCGCAACTGGTTCGGCAAAGCGCAGCGCCTCGTCAACCTCGTCGGCGTCGAGGAGACTGCGGGCCAGAACGAGCTGGATATCCATGGTGATGGGGTTGACCGGAATGCCTTCGGCGCTGGCGAGCGCGCGGCGGGCAATTGCGGCGGATTCCGCGAAATCGCCGTGGGCGTTGAGAAGCGCACAGAGCAGACGCACGCTGCGAAGCACCGCGACCGTGAGTCCTGCATCGAGACCAGCCTGCACGATTGGGCGTAGCTGGCGGATTGCCTCCGCTTCCTCACCAGCTTCCAGAGAGAGGAAAGCCAGGAATTGGCGAGCTTCAATCGTCGTGGTGACGGGTTCCGACTGAGGGGCTGCCGCGACGCTGGCTGCGATGCGGGCGGCCCTGCGCAGCTCACCACGGCTGTGCGCGAGCTGCGCCTCCAATAGCTTGCGGTCATCAAAACTGCTTCGCTTTGGTGCCCAGCGTGCGGACCATTCAGAGAGTTGACCGGCGATTTCCGCCCGGCGCGCCAGCGATGCTGCGGCACCAGCAACAGCCGCGCTGACCAGGTAGTAATAGGCCTCCCCGGGCTGTGGAGTGGTGGCGACGATGTCCTTAGTAAGCCTGATCAGCTCGGGGATTTCGGAGTCCTCGGGGCGCCGGCCGGTGATGGCATCACCTGGGTTGGCGTCGATGAAGGCCTCTGCCTCGGCGAATGCTCCGTAGGAGCGTGCGTGCAAGATCGCGGGGCGGATGTTGGCCTCAGTTGCCCAGCGCAGCCACTCGGCGCGTGCAGCAGCGGCTTCTTCTACCAATTCCAGTTGGTCGGCAACTGCATGCCTAAGTGCGTGGAATTCGCCAATGACATCGGGGGAGTTGGTAGGCGCGTCGGCCAACCAGTGCGTGTGGGCGAACTTGGTGACAGCGCGCCAACTGGTGACGTGGTCGAGCGTGGCACCGGCCTTGCGGGAAATAACCAGCAGCTCCGGGAGGGAGTCCGGCAATGCCTTTAGCGGATTGGGCAGGGGAGGAAAGTCCAAGGGATCGGACGAGTTCTCCGTTGCTGATGCGTTTTCCGAATTCACTGACACGTGGTCGGCAGCGATGCCGGCATCCCAATCGCCAACTTGAATTTCAGACTCAGAGTTTTCTTCTTCCCACCAGACCATTGGACTATCTTCGCCCGTGGCATCGGGAAGATGCAAAACTGCTTTGCTTTTCAGACCTGTACAGCCGGATGCGCTGTTAATCCGGGTTTGAAAAGCTACGCATTAGTTCACGAACTTCATCGCGCACCGGGTGATCCGGGCCGACTAGGTCGCCGATGCGAATCGCGAACCGGCGGGCGCGTTCCTCATTGTTATCACTAGCAGCAGCACGCACCGCGATAGTCAGTGTGCGGGCCGCGTCGGCAGGGGCGTGGGCTTCTAAGAAAAGCTCGGCAGCTTCGTCGGAGTACTTGTACACGCCGTCGTTGTCCCACACAGACCAGCACAGCAGCGCCTGCGCTTCGTGCCACTTGGCCGATTCCCAGGACCCAACCACGTAGCCACGTGAGCGTTCCATCAGGTGGTCGGTCAACTCACTTGTGGCGCCCACGTTACTGAGTGATAGTGCGGCATTCATCAGAGTTTCCGCAGGTGAAATCGGTGACGAGTATCCGGCACGAATATCGGCCAGCGCGTCGAAGAGCACTGCCGCATGTTCAGTATTTCCCTCTTGGACTGCCGATTCCGCCGCAATAGCACAGGAAAAATCAGTACGCGCGGAATCCTGGGTAGGCTCAGACCACTTTGCAACCGACTCCGCTTCCTGGCCGGCGTGGCGGAAATCTCCGAGCTCGTACAGTGCCGTTGCCTTCAGCAGCGCGATTTCCATGGTGACTTCACAGTCGGGGTAGTCTTCTGACACGTCCTGGGCGCGCTGAGTCAGCTTCAGCATCTCCTCGGCATCGGGTTTGTTGTGTGCGACCTCGAAGTTGATGTCTGCCATCTCACGAACCGCGAGAATATAGTCAGTGTCCAGTCTGTGCTGGTCCGCGACTGCCACGTTGTTCGACAGCATTCGGAACGCGGTATCGCTATTACCGGTCTCTATCGAGTACCGTGCCAAATTCTGCCTCAGCTCAAGGCCCGCGATTACGGAGCGGTTACCGATTGCATTGAGCTGTGAGGCGCAAAGTCGCGCTGCGTCGACGACCTTCCCGGCTCGGTGCAGCAGTGATGCCTCCGTTAGAGTCTTCGCCAGCGCAATCGACTCAAACTTATCCTCATTCGGCAGTGCCCGAATCATCTCGTGCAGCTCCTGTGCCAAGTCCTCACGGTTGACCTTTCGCAAGGCGCTCGCAATCCGAATCAGCGCGTCAGTCAGTGCCGCCCGCTTCTTCCACTGGCGGGGGCTAAACGGTTCATCCGCTTCTTCGCTTGCCGACGATTCCTGCGGCCGCAGCCCATCCGCATCCGTGGTCACCGCGCTGTGACTGCTGGTTGGGGCATCCAGATTGTCGGCAAGCACGAGTGCCCGGTACGAGGTGATTTCCCTGCTCATGCGTGCGATGAGGGGGATTTCGGTCTCTGCGGCAGCAGAGGTTGGACCATCGGCGATAAAGGTGGTGTAGCGGCGGGCTTCGTCTGCTGCCAGCCGTGCCCGGGCGCGCCAGTACTCCGGCACATTGTCGTTATCGGATGCCCATACCATCCAGTTCAGGGCGGCATCGTGCGCAGCTGTCATCATGCCGAGCGATTCGGTGACCTCGCGGACTATGCGGTAAAACGCGCCGACGTGTTCGGTAACGCCGTGGGCTTCCGGAGCAGAAAAGAGTTGTGGGTTGTAGAAATGATGCGCGAAAACTGATTCCAGTTGGCGCGTGGCCAGGGAATTGTCGGCTGCGGTCGCATCTGCGTAGGCTGCGACGAGCTCCGGCAAATCCGGGCTGTTTCCTTCCTGGTTCAACAGCTGACCTTTCTACGACTGGTTACTACTTTCCTTAACACTGTAATGGGTCACTGTGGCGGAGCTAACTTGCGCCACAGTATGAGGGGTTAAATGGGGCAATCGGTATGAACCGGGCGTGCGAAAGATATGCTTAGTTCATACTCAAGGGTGCCTTTAAGGGCGAATAGTAGCGAAAACCGTGGATAAAGTCTTTGGCTTTGACCGAGATTTTCAATACTTTGTTGTCATTTCTTTGTCACTCTGAAGTGCTCACGTATGAATCCATCGTGCGAATAGGCGGTTACTAATTAATTATGTTGTCCACTATTGATCTTCGCGGTCAGACTCCCACCACCGCCACTCTGCGTCGAGTGTTGCCGCGCGGTGCGGCAGACGTTGATTCCATGATTCCCACGGTCAAGCCCGTTGTCGATGACGTGGCAGCCCGTGGTGTGGAAGCGGCGATGGAGTACTCCGAGAAGTTCGACCGTATTCGTCCGGCATCCATGCGCGTTCCAGCGGAGGTTATCGATGCCGCGGAAGCCGCGCTGGAAGAGGACGTCCGCTCTGCTCTGCAGGAGTCCATCGGGCGCGTGCGCGCGTTCCACGCTGCTCAGAAGCCGAATGACAAGACTGTTGAAATTCTTCCCGGCGGCATTGTCCGTGAGAAGTGGATTCCGGTTTCGCGCGTCGGTCTTTACGTCCCCGGGGGCAATGCCGTCTACCCGTCGTCTGTATTGATGAACGTCATCCCAGCTCAGGAAGCTGGTGTGGAGTCCCTCGTCGTCGCCTCTCCGCCGCAGGCCGACAACGACGGCTGGCCGCACCCGACCATCCTGGCTGCCTGCAAGCTGCTTGGCGTGACCGAGGTGTGGGCCGTCGGCGGTGCACAGGCCGTCGCACTGCTCGCATACGGCGATGAAAATGAGAGCCTCGAGCCGGTCGACATGGTCACCGGTCCGGGCAACATCTTCGTTACCGCCGCTAAACGTCTGTGCCGCTCGGTCGTCGGTATCGACGCCGAAGCTGGCCCGACCGAAATCGCCATTCTTGCAGATAACGCCGCTGATCCTGTCTCCGTCGCCTACGACCTGATTTCCCAGGCAGAGCACGACATCATGGCCGCCAGCGTACTTATTACCGACGACGCCGATTTCGCCGCCGCTGTCGACCGCGAGGTCGAAAACCGCTACGAGGTCACCATGAACGCCGACCGCGTTCGTGAGGCGCTCACCGGCAAGCAGTCTGGCATCGTGCTTGTCGACGACATGAATATCGGCATCCAGGTTGCAGACGCCTACGCCGCTGAGCACCTGGAGATCCACACCGAAAACGCGCAGGCCGTTGCCGAACGCATTACCAACGCTGGCGCAATCTTCATCGGTCGCTTCTCGCCGGTGCCGCTGGGCGATTACTCGGCCGGCTCCAACCACGTGTTGCCGACCTCCGGTACCGCCCGCCACGCCTCTGGTCTGTCAACGCACACCTTCCTCAAGTCGGTCCACATGATTGACTACAACGAGGCCGCGTTGAAGGAAGTTGCCGACAGCGTAGTAGTCCTGGCGAACGAAGAACGACTGCCAGCGCACGGCGAGGCCATCCGCGCCCGCTTTGAGACGCTTCTCGGCTCTGAGAGCAATGGCGCAGAAAAGGGGAACGACAACTAATGAGCAACCAGCCTGAGAACCAGTCACAGCCGTCGGTAGCCAAGTTGGCGCTGGCAGATCTGCCACTGCGCGACGAACTGCGCGGCGAGGAAGCCTACGGTGCTCCGCAGCTCGACGTCGATGTTCGCCTGAACACCAACGAAAACCCGTACCCGCCATCCGATGACCTCATCGCCGACCTAGTGGCGCAAGTGGAGAAGGTCGCCTCTGACCTCAACCGCTACCCGGACCGTGACGCAGTAGCACTGCGCAGCGCACTCGCCGACTATGTCACCCGCCAGACCGGCGTGGACATCACCGTTGACCAGGTATGGGCTGCCAACGGCTCCAACGAGATTCTCCAGCAGCTGCTGCAGGCATTCGGCGGGCCAGGGCGCAGCGCAATGGGGTTTGTGCCCAGTTACTCGATGCACCCAATCCTCTCGTCCGGCACGCAGACGGAGTTTATCGGCATCGACCGCGACCCGGAGACCTTCGACATCGACATGGATAGTGCGCTCGCGGCAATTGCCGAGCACCGTCCTGACGTCATCTTCATCACGACTCCGAACAACCCGACTGGCAACCTGACTACGCTCGCTGACTTGCGCCGCATTATTGAAGCCGCGCCGGGCATCGTCATTGTCGATGAGGCCTACGCCGAGTTCACTGAGGAGCCGTCGGCGACAACGCTGCTGGCTGAGTTCCCGTCGAAGCTGGTTGTCTCCCGCACGATGAGCAAGGCTTTCGACTTCGCAGGAGGCCGCCTCGGCTACTTCGTTGCTAACCCGGCATTTATTGATGCTGTGATGCTCGTACGTCTGCCATACCACCTGTCGACGTTGACGCAGGCCGCAGCCACAGTTGCACTTCGCCACTCGGATGCGACGCTGTCGACCGTCGCAAAGCTTGCCGACGAGCGTGACCGCGTCGTGGCCGCCCTGAACAGCTATGGCTACGACGTTATTGACTCGTACTCGAACTTCGTCTTCTTCGGGCGTTTCGCCGATGCCTCGACGGCATGGCAGAGCTTCTTGGCCGAGGGAGTACTCATCCGCGATGTTGGCGTGCCCGGTCGTTTGCGTGCCACTATTGGTCTGTCCAGCGAAAATGATGCGCTGCTGGCGGCGGCCAAGAAATTGGCAGCGACCGCGCTGGCTTAAGCGAAATGCTGCTGGTACATCCCACTACAAGGAGAAATCTGACTTATGCACGCCAGTGATAAGGACCATCTGAAGGAAGAGCGCACTGAGCGCGTTGGCCGTATCGAGCGCGCCACCCGCGAATCGAGCATCGTCTGCTCGGTGAATCTCGATGGCACCGGCAAGGCCGATATTTCGACCGGTCTGCCGTTCTTCGACCACATGTTGACCGCTTTCGGCTCCCACGGCAGCTTCGACCTGACTGTGCACGCCAACGGCGACACCGAGGTCGATGCGCACCACACGGTGGAGGATACCGGCATTGTGATGGGGCAGGCCTTCGCCCAGGCGTTGGGGGACAAGTCTGGTATTCGTCGCTTTGGTGACTGCTATATCCCGATGGATGAAACGCTGGCACACGCAGTGGTTGATGTGTCTGGTCGCCCGTACTTCGTTGGCACTGGCGAACCAGAGCAGATGTTGACTGCCGTCATTGGTGGTCACTACGCAACGGTTATCAACGAGCATTTCTTTGAGTCCTTCGCCCTAAATGCCCGTATTGCGCTGCATGTTCGCTGTCTCTACGGGCGCGATCCGCACCACATCACCGAGGCTGAGTACAAGGCTGTGGCCCGTGCCCTGCGTGCTGCCGTCGAGGACGACCCGCGCGTCCACGGTGTGCCGTCGACCAAGGGCACTCTGTAGGTCGCAGCTGAAGTAGACGGCCGCTGTAGGAAACCGGAAAATCCGCCTTAGCTGGCATTTTAGGGGAATCGATGGTAACAACGTCTGTAGACGTGCTTTTAGCGCAGGTGTCTACCGCATCGACGCTGAGCACTTATTTTTTGTTCATTGTCGCTGGTCTGCTGGTGGGCGGAACATGGTCACTCTATAAATCCGGATCGAGGGTCGGAACAATTGTCCTTGGTCTCTTATCTGTGATCGCGCTCGCCGGCGCAATTTTGTGGTTGATAGGAGTGATGGAGTAAATGGCGTCCCGGGTGATGGACCGCAGGCAGTTGGACGAACTGGACAGCATGTGGAAAGCGCCCGGACTAGTACCTACGCTAGTCGCCGTGATGGCCGCCTTCGGTGGCTGGTCACTCCTCATGCCTGTCATTCCGCAGGCAATTCTTGACGATGGCGGTGGAACCTCGCTCGCCGGTGCCTACACCGGTGTTTTTATGGCCGCTACCGTTCTCACACAGACGCAGACTCCACGTATGTGTCGCCGTCTTGGCTACGGCATGACCATGCTGATTTCAGGTCTGTTTCTGGGCTTGCCGACGATTCTGCACATCTTTGGCACCGATGCTGCTTTGGTGCTCATCATTGCGGTTCTCCGCGGTATGGGCTTCGGTGCGTTGACTGTCGCCGAGTCCGCATTGATTGCCGAGCTAGTGCCAATGAAATTTCTGGGTAAGGCCTCTGGCGTTCTCGGTGTGGCAGTTGGTTTATCTGAGCTCATTTTCTTGCCACTAGGACTAATCATTGCGGACAAGACGGGTTCTTACACCCCTGTTTATGTCCTGGGCGCCGTCATCTCGCTTGTCGGTTCGTTGATGGCACTCTTTATCCCGAAGATTAAGCCAGCGCCGAAGGAGGGCAAGGGCGGCAAGGAAGACGTCGGCGATCCTGTGCCCGGATCTGCAGCAACTCAGCCGAGCCCCGTTGAGCACGTTGCCACATGGAAGCTGGTGGCCATTCCCGCGCTCGCAATTTGCACGATTGCGATGGGCTTTGGTGGTATTTCCGCATTCCTTGCCCCGGCAGCTCGCGAAATTGATCTGGTCTCCGGTGCGGTTGTGGCTGGCCTGTCGCTGTCTGTTCTCGGTGGCGCGCAGATGGTGTTCCGTTATTTCGCAGGAATCTACGCCGACCGGAAGTCGGAGGCTGGAATTCTGCTGATTCCGGCATTGATCAGTGGTTTTATTGGCCTGCTGATGATGTCCGGCGTGGTTCTCTTTGATTTGTCGGCCTGGCTGCTGCTGGTTGCGGCCGTTTTCTACGGCGCGGGCTTCGGCATAGTGCAAAATGAGGCTCTGCTGCTGATGTTTGCCCGCCTGCCGCGTGACCGTACTGCTGAGGCCAGTGCCTTCTGGAACATGTCCTTTGACTCGGGCACTGGTATCGGCTCGTTCGTTCTGGGAGCCGTAGCTGCGGCCGCACTCCGTCCGTACCCGGCTGTCTTTGCCTTTGCGGCAGCTCTGCTGGCAGTTGGTCTCATTGGTGCGGTGCTCGACCGAATCATCGGAAAGCACCGCGTGGCGGAGTACCAGAACACCCGCGCTACGCTGCGTCGTCTGGGAGATGCCGTCAAGCGTCGTACGCCGGAGGCCGCTGTGCGTGTTGCCCGCCCGGCAAAGAATGCAGTGACGCGTTTGACGGTTCGGGACCGCAAGAAGAAGTAACTACATACAAAGAGACGTTTGAAAAAGACTGGCTGCGCAAGTTCTTGCGCAGCCAGTCTTTTTGGTTAATAAATGCACCCCCGGTGTGGGGTCAGCCGTGCCTGTTTACGCGACGGCGACGTCCATCTCGGTGAAGAGAGCCCGCAGGCGGGTTTCGATATCGTCGATAAGCGACTGGAGCTCATCGTCTGTGAGACTGTCCGGATCTGCGACATCCCATTCCACGTAGCGGTCGCCGGGGACTGCTGGTGTCTCGTCGATGCCCATGAGTACGACAACGTCGGCGCGGTGGGAAACGCGGGGAGTAATCGCCTTTTGGGTGAGGCGTGAGGTGTCCACGCCACGGTCGTGAAGAGCCGCGACGACGCGAGGGTTCAGGCCATCCTCTGGATTGAGGCCGATAGTGCGGATAAAGACTTCGTCGCCAACCAGGTGGTAGGCCAGGGCAGTGGCAATCTGACTGCGGCCGGAACCGCGGCTATCGGCAAAGAGAATCTCTTGGCGCGGGGCGCAGTCCTTGCATCCGCTCGCGGCCTTGATGCGTTCGGTGGCCTCGCGTTCGGCGAGGACGGGGAGGAAGTTAGTCACCTTCGCAGAGCTGGACAGCTCTGCAATGACATCGTCGAGGATGGAATCGATAGTCGCAGCATCGCAGGCTGCACCATAGAGTCGGTGAAGGTCCTCGCGGACAATGGCAAATGATTTACTAAGAACGGATGCGGTAGTCATGGCGTCGGAGCCTCTCTGTAAAAAGTAATCAGGGGTATTAGGGATAAATCAATAACTTAGTTAACCTGTTGTTAACCTTGAGTTTACCAAAGTATTCGGTAGTTGTATACCAGTGCTTTTGCCTATCCAGGCAGTTTTCTTGGGGTAAGTGGCAAACATCGATTCCCAGCGCCTTAAAATGTCCAACTATGGAACAAGTCTCACCTTCGACGAAGACCCCGACCGTTGCCATCCTTGATTACGGCTCCGGTAATTTGCGTTCAGCTGAGCGCGCTGTGGCCACCACGGGTGCCGAGGTTATTGTGACCGCCGATCCGAAGACCGTGATGGAGGCCGATGGTCTGCTCGTTCCCGGCGTCGGCGCCTATGCCGCATGCATGGAGGGTTTGCATCGAGTACAAGGGCCGCGCCTAATCGGCTCTCGACTCGCAGGTGGTCGACCAGTGATGGGAATCTGCGTCGGTATGCAGGTGCTCTTTGACCGCGGCGTCGAGTACGCCGACGGCATCCACGCAGCGGAGACCGACGCATCCGCAGCTGTCACCGGCACCCCGGGTTGTGGTGAATGGCCCGGTACTGTCGAGCGTCTCGAGGCGTCGATTCTGCCGCATATGGGCTGGAACACGGTTGAAGTACCGGAAGGCTCAAAGATGTTTAAGGGACTGGAGGGTCAGCGTTTTTACTTCGTCCACTCCTACGGTGTGCGCAAGTGGGACCTTAATACGGATTCTCGCATCGCTCCGCCGCTGGTGACGTGGTCTGCCCACGAATCCGATCGGTTTATCGCAGCCGTGGAAAACGGTCCGCTGTGGGCCACGCAGTTCCACCCTGAGAAGTCTGGTGAAGCAGGGTTGAAGCTGCTGCAGAACTGGGTGGACACGCTGTAGTTGCCCAATCGGTAGTATCTGCCCTAACCGCACTACCTGGTAGGTGACGGAGTTTCGCCACCTAGACCACCTATACTGAGATAACTAGCAACAAGCATCGTGGTGACAATCGCCACAACGCCCAAAAGTCGAAGAGAGTAGAGCCCCCATGAGTTTGACCCTGCTGCCCGCTGTAGACGTAGCCGATGGCCAGGCTGTGCGCCTTGTTCAGGGTGCTGCTGGAACCGAGACTTCCTATGGTGCACCGCTGGAAGCTGCCATGAATTGGCAGAACGCAGGCGCTGAGTGGATCCACCTGGTCGACCTCGATGCCGCGTTCGGTCGCGGTTCGAACTACGACCTGCTTGCCGACGTGGTGGGCAAGCTCGACGTGAAGGTGGAGCTCTCCGGCGGTATCCGTGACAACGCTTCGCTCGAGGCTGCGCTGGCCACCGGCTGTGCCCGCGTCAATATTGGCACCGCCGCACTGGAGAATCCGGAGTGGTGCCGCGAGGTTATCGCCAACTACGGCGACCGTGTAGCCATTGGTCTGGATGTTCTTAACGAAGAGGGGCAGTGGCGCCTGCGCGGCCGCGGCTGGGTCTCCGACGGCGGTGACCTCTGGGAGGTGCTGGAGCGCCTGGATGCTCAGGGTGCATCCCGTTTCGTGGTGACTGACGTCTCCAAGGACGGCACCCTGCAGGGGCCGAATGTGGAACTGCTGCGCGAGGTCGCCGCTGCTACCGATGCTCCAATCGTCGCTTCTGGCGGTGTCAGCAGCCTGGACGACATTGCAGCTATTGCCACACTGGTCGATGAGGGCGTTGACTCCGCAATTGTGGGTAAGGCGCTCTACGCAGGGCGTTTCACCCTGGAAGAGGCCCTGGCAGTAGCTCGCGGCTAAAGAGAACACTTTCGTGGCCGGGCCGGGGAGACGTCGTCAAGCGAAAGCGTTAACGAGCAAACGGCACCCCGGCTGAGACGGCGGATGAAGGATTTAGAAAGTATGGATGCCCTGGAACCGCGGGCGATGCTCGCTATTGCTGAAGCGGCGCTCGATGAGGTCGAAGGCCTGTTCACGCAGCAGGTGGGCGCGGACCCGGTTGTCATGAAGCCGCGCGGAGATTTCGCGACGGAGACCGACCTGGAAATTGAGCGTCGTCTGCGCCAGCTCCTCACGCAGTATTCCGGCCTGCCCGTCTACGGCGAGGAATTCGGTGGCAAGGTTCCCGAGGAACATACCGCCTGGGTCATCGATCCGATTGACGGCACCACAAACTATTCCAACGGCTTTCCGCTGTGTGCCATGCTGCTCACGCTCATGCATGAGGGGGAGCCGGTGGTTGGAATTACCTCCATGCCTCTGCTGCGCCGTCGTATCACCGCAGCTAAAGGTGGCGGAACGTTCGTCAACGGCCGTCGCGTCAACATCGATGCCGAGGCCGGCCGCCCGGTTTCGATTGCCTTCGGCTCCGTCATTGCGAGTACCGACGGTACACTCCCGCGCAAGTGGCGCCAACTGCTGCTGTCAAAGGTGGGCGAGCGCTATCCAACGATTCGAATTACTGGCTCTGTCGGCGTGGACTTGGGCTCCACCGCGATGGGGGCATTCGGTGGCACGGTGACTTTCTCACCGCATGTGTGGGATAACGCAGCTGGTGTACTGCAGATTTCCGAAGCTGGTGGCGTGGTCACAGACTTGGCGGGCAATCCCTGGCGGCATGATTCCGTAGGCGTGCTGGCGGGAACTCGAGATGTTCATGCCACGCTGCGGTCGATTATTGACCAACTGGGTCGTCCGGAGACTTTCCGGAGCTAAACCGTGGGCGACGCCCCTGAGCTGGGTGGTTGCGCAAACCGTCGAGCCACAACTTTGAGCTAACACGAGGAGAACTTAAAAACTATGTCTCTGGCAGTACGCGTGATTCCTTGCCTGGATGTCAACGATGGGAGGGTCGTCAAGGGGGTCAACTTTGAGAATCTCCGTGATGCCGGCGATCCGGTGGAGCTGGCCCGCCGCTATGGTGAGGAGGGCGCTGATGAGCTGACCTTCCTGGACGTCACGGCTTCCAAGGATGGCCGTGGCACCATGCTCGACGTGGTGCGTCGCACCGCAAGTGAGGTCTTCATTCCGCTGACGGTCGGCGGTGGCGTGCGCAGCGTCGAGGATGTCGATCAGCTGCTCCGCGCCGGAGCTGACAAGGTCAGTGTCAATACCGCTGCGATCGCACGTCCAGAACTGCTCAGCGAGCTGTCGCGCCGCTTCGGTGCGCAGTGTGTCGTCCTGTCGGTGGATGCCCGCCGCGTTCCCGAGGGAGGCACGCCGCAGCCGTCGGGCTTCGAGGTGACGACGCACGGTGGTTCACGCTCGGCCGGGATTGACGCCGTCGAGTGGGCACGCCGTGGCGAGGAGCTCGGGGTCGGCGAGATTCTGCTGAACTCCATGGATGGCGACGGCACCAAGGATGGCTTCGACCTGGAGCTGCTGGAGAGAGTCCGCGCTGCCGTCGACGTCCCGGTGATCGCCTCTGGCGGTGCGGGCAAGGCAGAGCACTTCCCCCCGGCAGTGCGCGCCGGTGCCAACGCGGTTTTGGCCGCATCCATTTTCCACTTCGGCGAGGTCAGCATTGCTGAGGTTAAGGAAGAGATGGCCCGCGAGGGGATCGAGGTGCGCCAGTGACTGGTCTAGCCCCGGGCGCTGCAGCTCACGGCGCCGGAGACGATCCGCGTGAGTACACGCTCCCAGCAGATATCGCGAACATCGCCAAGTTCAACGCTGACGGCTTGATTCCGGCCATTGTGCAGGAAGAATCCACTGGTCGCGTGCTCATGATGGCATGGATGGATTCCCACGCGCTGGCGTACACCATCGCTACCAAGCGCGGCACTTACTGGTCGCGCTCCCGGTCCGAGTACTGGATTAAGGGGCTTACTAGTGGCCATTTCCAGACCGTGACATCGCTGGCGTTGGACTGTGATGGCGATACCGTGCTGATGCAGGTAGTGCAGGACGGCGCGGCATGCCACACTGGCTCGCATAGCTGCTTTGACGTGCATCCCGTGTTCGAGGGCTAATCAGTCGATCCGGGTTGCCGAGGTGGGGATTTCGTCGTCAAGCGCGCCCACCTCCGGTGAAGTCCGGGGTTAAGTGATGTGCAATCCGGGGTGCGTGGCACAATAGCGGCTATGACTCGTATCACCATGACCACGCGTGAGCGCTTTCGTGAACTGGCTGCACACCATCGGGTCGTGCCCGTGGTTCGCAAGGTTTTGGCGGACGGCGAAACGGCGCTGTCGGCCTACCGCAAGCTCGCGGCCGATCGTCCCGGCACTTTCTTGCTGGAGTCCTCCGATGTGGGGCAGTCGTGGTCGCGCTGGTCATTTATCGGTTGCGGCAGTCGTGCTGCGCTGACGGTGGATGATGCGGGGGAGGCAACCTGGATTGGTAATGCGCCGTCGGGTGCGCCAGAGGGCGGAAATCCGTTGGATGCTCTGCGTCGCACGCTGGAGCTGCTGCACACGGAGCTTCCGCTTGCCGACGATGCCTCGGTACCCAAGCTCACCTCTGGTCTCGTTGGCTACTTCGGGCATGACATTGTCCGCTACATCGAGCCACAGCTGCCGGATACCACTGACAATGATTTGCAGATTCCGGAGCTCATGCAGCTGCTGGTGGAGGATCTGGCTGCTTTTGACCACCACGAGGGCGTGCTGTGGCTGATTTCCAATGCTGTCAACTGGGACGGCTCGGATGAGCGGATTGACCAGGCGTATGACACCGCCTGTGACCGTGTCAATGCGATGGTGGAGCGGTTGTCAGAGCCTTCTGATCTGCGTCCGGCGGAAATTAGCTTCCCAGAGCCGGTGATTCGTCGCCAGCGCGCCGCCGACGACCACATGGATCGTATTGAGCGTTGTAAGGACCACATCCGAGCTGGTGATGCGTTCCAGATTGTGCTCTCGCAGCGGTTCGAGATGGACACGCAGGCGTCAGCTTTTGATATCTACCGCATCCTGCGGGTTTCCAATCCGTCGCCCTACATGTTCCTGGTCAACGTTCCAACCAAGGACTTCTCCGCTACCGCTTTTCAAATTGTCGGTTCCTCCCCGGAATCACTCGTGGCAGTTCAGGGCAGTGAGGTCATCACCAATCCCATCGCGGGCACACGTCCGCGCGGTGCCACGGTGGAGCAGGACAATGCGCTGGAAGCTGATTTGCTGGCAGACGAGAAGGAAAATAGTGAGCATCTGATGCTCGTTGATCTTGGCCGCAATGACCTCGGACGTGTCTGCCGCCCGGGCAGTGTAGTTGTGCACGACTTCCGTCATATTGAGCGCTACAGTCACGTTATGCATCTGGTCTCTACGGTCACCGGCGAGCTTTCCAGCGACGCCACTGCCGTCGACGCGTTCGCGGCCACCTTCCCAGCGGGAACGCTGTCGGGTGCGCCGAAGCCTTCCGCGCTGAGCATTATCGACAAGTTCGAAGACACGCGTCGGGGTGTTTACGGCGGCACTGTTGGATACTTTGACTTCCGGGGCAATACCGATCAGGCAATTGCCATCCGCACAGGTGTGAAGAAGGGCGATACGGTCTATGTTCAGGCTGGCGGCGGAATTGTCAGTGACTCTGACCCGGTGGCAGAGGATGAGGAGACCCGCAACAAGGCCGCGGCCGTGCTGCGAGCTGTCGCGGCAGCTGAGACACTAGTCCCAGCGGAAAGGAGCTAGGTTTTCGATGAAGTCGACAACGATGCTCTCCGGTGGCCTCATTGGTGTGGCCGCAGCGGGAATGTGGTTGTGCAGCCGTAGTGCGTGGCTGACGGTCGATACTGTTGATGACAAGTCCGGTCCAGCGACCACAGATTTGGTGGGCGCAGTCTGGGCTCCAGAGTTGACGTCGATTGCGCTGGCAATGGTGGCTGCACTGTTTGCCACCACCATTTTGGGCTCACTGGGGCGCCGTATTGTCGGTGGCCTCGCGGCGCTGCTCGCAGTTGCGGCGTCGTGGACTCCGATGACTCTGCTTGCCAGCGGAGAAGACGGGGTGGATTCCCAGCGGGCACTGGATTTGTTGACGTCGGGAAGCGCCTCACAGCGCGCCAGTGATGCGGTGACTGTGGCAGACTGGGCGCAGATCTCAGCGATTGAAGTGCATGCGATGGGGCCATCCCTGGCCTTGCTGTGCTGCGCATTGGCGCTGGTCGGGGCGGTATTGTTGGTGCGTCGACCGGGTACTGTGAAGAAGCAGAAGTCCAGCGCGTATGAGACCCCGGAGGTACGCCGTCAGCGTATCGCCGAGGACCTGGAGGAAGACCCACAGTCGGGTCGAGTTCTGTGGGATGCTTTGGATGCCGGTGTAGATCCTACGGATCTGGATAAGGAGTAAGGCCGTGGCTAACGTTCTGGACAAGATTATTGAGGGCGTGCGGGAAGATCTCGCTGCTCGGGAAGCCAAGATTTCCTACGGTGAAATCAAGGAGCTCTCGCTGAAGGCGCCGTCGCCGATTGATGCCGTGGCGGCACTGGCTAAGCCCGGGGTGCAGGTGATTGCAGAGGTCAAGCGTGCCTCTCCGTCGAAGGGAGAGCTGGCTGACATCCCTTCGCCGGAGGTCTTGGCGGCAGAGTACGAGCAGGGTGGCGCGGCTGTCATTTCCTGTCTGACTGAGGAGCGCCGCTTCCGCGGTTCGCTCGCCGACCTCGATGCCGTGCGCCGCGCGGTCAACATTCCAGTGCTGCGCAAGGATTTCATCGTCACTCCGTACCAGGTCCATGAGGCCCGCGCACACGGTGCCGACCTGGTGCTGCTGATGTGCTCCGCTTTGGATCAGCCGACGCTGGAATCCCTGCTGGATCGCACCGAGTCGCTTGGCATGAACGCTCTGGTTGAGGCGCACACCGAAGAAGAGGTCGAGCGTGCCGAGGCCGCTGGTGCCAAGATCCTCGGCATCAACGCCCGCAATCTAAAGACCCTCGACGTGGATCTCTCCGTGTACGAACGCCTTGCGCCGATGTTGCCGGATCATGTTGTGAAGGTGGCAGAGTCCGGTGTCAAGGGGCCGGAGGAACTGCGCTACTACGCCTCCCACGGCGCCGACGCGGTACTGGTGGGCGAGGGCCTGGTTACCGCGGGCAAGCCGGGTGAGGCTTGCCGACGTCTCGTTGCCGCCGGTGTCCACCCGACACTCCGCAGCGAGTAGTGATAGACCGCAGTTGCGATAAGCAGCTGTACCGCGCTGCGAACTGCGCCTAGTTTGGTTGCGTGTCACACCTGTTGTGCTGGCACACCACAGTTTCTTAGGCCTTATGTCCCCGCAACCGGTGGGGATAGTCCACAATAGATAACTGTGAGTGACCAAGATTTCAAGAATCATGATGCCCGCGGTGACCGCCTGCCCACGATGGGTGAGGTTATCGCGGAGACAACGAACCACGAATCAGATGCCATTGGGCACTGGGGTAAGTGGGGCGGCCAGTTTGTGCCGGAGGCGCTGATGGCCGTTATCGGTGAGGTCACCGATGGCTACGCGAAGGCCCGCGTTGATCAGGATTTTCTCGATGAGCTCGACCGGCTTCAGCGTACTTATGTCGGACGTCCCTCGCCGCTGTACTACGCGGAGAAGTTCTCCGCTGATATCGGCGCTGACGTCTGGCTCAAGCGCGAGGATTTGAATCACACCGGTAGCCACAAGATTAATAACGTCTTGGGGCAGGTTCTGCTTGCTAAGCGCATGGGCAAGAAGAACATCATTGCCGAGACCGGTGCCGGCCAGCACGGTGTCGCAACCGCGACTGCCTGTGCGCTGCTCGGCCTTAACTGCCGTATCTACATGGGCAAGGTCGACGCAATCCGCCAGCGCCTCAATATCGCCCGCATGCGCCTGCTTGGTGCCGAGGTTATCGAGGTCGAGATTGGTTCGAAGACTCTCAAGGACGCGATCAATGAGGCCATGCGTTTTTGGGTTTCACACGCCGATGACACCTACTACTGCTTCGGCACTGCAGCCGGCCCGCACCCGTTCCCAACAATGGTGCGCGACTTCCAGCGCATCATCAGCGCCGAGGCACGCCAGCAGATCCTCGCGGAGACCGGCTCGCTTCCCGACGCTGTCGTGGCGTGTGTCGGCGGCGGTTCTAATGCGATCGGCGCGTTCCACCACTTCATCGATGATGAATCGGTTCGACTGATTGGCGCTGAAGCTGGCGGTGACGGTGTTGAGACCGGTCGCCATGCAGCACCGATTTCGGCCGCCGGTAATCCGGGGGTGTTCCAGGGCTCCTTCGCCGCCCTGATGCAGAACGAGGACGGCCAGATTACAGAGTCTCATTCGATTTCCGCGGGTCTGGATTACCCGGGCGTGGGCCCGGAGCACTCTTACCTGGCTGATATTGATCGCGCGTCCTACCTGCCGGTGACCGATACCCAGGCGATGCAGGCATTCCAGGACCTGACTCGGATGGAGGGCATCCTGCCCGCTATCGAGTCCGCACACGCGGTGGCTGCCGCCCGACTCATCAGCGGTGAACTGAATGAAGAGCTGGGCCGTAAGCCGCTGATTATTGTCAATGTTTCCGGTCGCGGTGACAAGGATGTCGACACCGCTGCTAAGTGGTTTGATCTGATGGAGGAGTCCTAAATGAGTCTGAGTGACGTCTTTGACAAGGTCCGTGAGGAAAACCGCGCAGCATTCATCGGCTACTACCCAGCGGGTTTCCCGACCACCGATAAGTCGATTGAGAACATCAAGGCGATTGTCGACGCTGGCGCCGACATCATCGAGGTCGGCCTGCCTTTCTCCGACCCGATGATGGATGGCCCAACCATTCAGGATGCCGCCAACGTGGCTCTGGATGCGGGCTTCCGTACCCGTGAGATTATGCGGGTGGTTCGCGAAGTCACCGAGCACGGCGGTACCTGTGTGGTCATGAGCTACTGGAATCCGATTCTCCAGTATGGTCCGGAGCGTTTCGCCAAGGACTTGGCCGCCGCTGGTGGTCGTGGCACCATCATCCCGGATCTTATCCCCGAGGAGGCCGGCCAATGGCAGCGTGCAGCTGAGGCCAATGGTCTGTCCAACATCATGTTGGTGGCCCCGTCATCGACCAACGAGCGTCTGCAGCTAACTGCCACCGCGTCGACCGGCTTCGTCTACGCCACCAGCCACATGGGTGTCACAGGTGCCCAGGCTAGCGTCGACTCGGCCGCCGGCAAATTGGTTGCCCGCACGCGCGAGGTCACCGATACACCGGTGTGCGTCGGTTTGGGTGTCTCCAATGGGGCACAGGCCGCGGAGATTGCCGAGTTTGCGGATGGCGTAATCGTTGGCTCGGCACTGATCAAGGCCGCGATGAAGAGCACCGATGACCTGGTAACGCTCGCCCGTGAACTCGCCGCGGGCGTACGAGGAGAGAGCTAGCGCATTTATGAGTTCCACCCTTGTTCTCGCTGAAACTGCAACGACGTATCTGGCCAACATTCCCTCTCCGCCGCAGGGGGTGTGGCAGTTAGGACCGCTACCACTGCGCGGTTACGCGATTTCCATCTTGGTTGGCGTACTCGTCGGCATTTATTGGATGCAGCGCCGCTACGCGGCCAGGGGTGGAGACCCGGAGTTGGTCCTCGACATTGCCATTGCGGTTATTCCTGCGGGCATTATCGGCGGCCGTCTCTACCACGTCGCCACTGACTGGGAGAAGTACTTCGGCCTCGGCGCCAATCCCGCCGATGCACTGAAAATCACCAATGGTGGCCTCGGCATCTGGGGAGCGGTGGCGCTGGGGGTGCTGGCCGCGTGGGCGGTCGCTAAGTGGCGAAAGGTGCCGTTTGCGCCAGTTCTTGACGCGGCCGCACCCGCGATCATCCTTGGACAGGCCATTGGGCGTCTGGGCAATTGGTTCAACCAGGAACTCTACGGTGGCCCAACGTCACTTCCGTGGGGCCTGGAAATTTACCAACGAGTTGATGAGTTTGGCCGGGTTGCCCCTGTCACCGGAACGTCGACAGGCGAAGTGCTGGCCGTGGTGCATCCAACGTTTCTCTACGAGATGGTGTGGAACGTCCTCGCCTGTCTGGTCATTGTGTGGGCGGACCGAAAGTTCAAGATGGGCGGAGGACGCGTCTTTGCGCTCTATGTCGCGGCCTACACTTTGGGGCGTTTCTTCATTGAACTCATGCGCGTCGATGACGCAACGCTGATATTCGGTGTGCGTATTAATAACATCACGTCGCTCGTGGTCTTTTTCTGCGCTGTCATTGCTTTGTGGATTCTGCGGTCCAAGAGCCGCGAAACCGCAGCTGAAGTCGGGGGAGAGCGCGAGGCTGCTGAAGCTCACAGTGCTTCCAACTGACGCATAGCCCGTTAAGGGACTAGGCTGGAGGCCGTGCTTAGACGAACGAAGATTGTATGTACCCTCGGTCCAGCAGTTGCTTCGCTGGAGGGGATTACCGGGCTGGTCAACGCCGGCATGGATGTTGCCCGCCTGAATTTCTCTCACGGTGAGCATGAGGACCACGCTCAGAACTACCACTGGGTGCGTGAAGCATCCGACGCTACGGGACATGCCGTCGGTATTCTCGCCGACTTGCAGGGACCAAAGATTCGCCTCGGTCGTTTTAAGGAAGGCTCGACGTATTGGGCTGACGGCGAGATTGTCCGCATCACCGTCGACGATGTCGAAGGCACGCACGACCGCGTCTCCACCACGTACAAGAATCTCGCTGACGATGCCCGTCCGGGCGATCGCCTGCTTGTCGACGATGGCAAGGTGGGCCTGGAGTGCATCGAGGTAGATGGCAACGATGTGGTGTGCCGTGTCATCGAGGGCGGTCCGGTCTCGAACAACAAGGGTGTTTCCCTGCCGGGGATGAACATCTCGGTGCCGGCTCTGTCAGAGAAGGATATCGCCGACCTGCGCTTCGCTCTGAAGCTGGGAGTCGACTTCATCGCGCTGTCCTTCGTCCGTTCGCCTTCCGACGTCGAACTGGTCCATGCGGTCATGGATGAGGTTGGCCGTCGTGTCCCGATTATCGCCAAGCTGGAGAAGCCAGAGGCAGTCGAGTCTCTCGAGGCCATCATCCTGGCTTTCGATGCCGTGATGGTCGCCCGTGGTGACCTTGGTGTTGAGGTGCCGTTGGAAGATGTTCCGCTGGTTCAGAAGCGCGCTATTCAGATTGCCCGCGAGAACGCCAAGCCGGTCATCGTCGCCACCCAGATGCTCGACTCCATGATTTCGAACTCGCGCCCGACTCGTGCGGAGGCCTCCGACGTGGCCAACGCTGTGCTCGATGGCGCAGATGCCGTGATGCTCTCGGGTGAGACCTCGGTTGGTAAGTACCCGCAGTCCACGGTTAAGACCATGGCTCGCATCGTCACCGCCGCTGAGCGCGAGGGGGAAGTTCCTGCGCTGACCCACATGCCTCGCACGAAGCGTGGTGTGATTTCCTACGCAGCTCGCGATATCGGTGAGCGCTTGAATGCCCGCGCTATGGTTGCTTTCACCACCTCGGGTGATACCGCTCGCCGTGTGGCACGCTTGCACTCTCGCCTGCCGCTGCTGGTATTCACTCCGAATCAGCAGGTTCGTTCGCAGCTTGCGCTGACGTGGGGTGCGGAGACCTTCTTGGTGCGCGAGGTTAACAGCACGGATGAGATCATGCAGGTCATCGATGAGCAGCTCTTGACCATGGAAAACTACAACGCTGGCGACACGCTGGTCGTTGTTGCTGGTACCCCTCCAGGAAATGAGGGCAATACCAACATGATTCACGTCCACGTTATTGGCGAGGACGCTCGCTAGCTCTCTGGCGCGTTAGGAAAAGCCGGTAAGCCCTTTTGGGGCTTACCGGCTTTTTGCTTGGAGCCTTTCGACCTGGGCTGTCGGGCTGTTTGGTGGGATCTTTGCGCTGTGCGCGGTGGCAAGCGGCCGGCACGCAGCTCTTACTTTGCCAAGTAGGACAGTACGGCGGCAGCGGCGGCAGAAGTCGCGGAGGTAGCCGTCGGCTCGAAGTCCGGCAGGAATGTCGGCATGTGATTCGACGGTACGTCTTCGACCACGCGGTCGGCAGCAACGGCGGCTTCCCACGTATCCCGAGGTGTGGCGCCAACGGTCCAGTAGACATATGGGCAGTTCAGTCCACGCGGCAGGTCTGAGAAGTCCTCCGATGCGGTCCACGGCACAGCATCGGTGGAATCGTCGCCGAGCACAGCGTCCATGACCGGGCGAATCGTGGCAAACGCCTCCGGATCATTGTCAGTGACTTCGCCGTGATCGGAGTACTCAATCACAGGCTCAACCTCAGTGCCGGAAGCCAGGCACTCGCCACGAACAACGCGCTCAATGCCCGCAATGAGCTTCGCGCGCACATCGTTGGAGTAGTAGCGAATATTCAGCACAATCTTGGCCTGACCGGGGATTGTGTTATTCGAATTGCCGGACTGCAGCGTGCCGACGGACAAAACACCAAACTCGTGGGGAGGAATCTCGCGCCCCACAATTCCTTGCAAGCGCAGAACGATTGCGGCAGCCAAGTACGTCGGGTCAATGGCGTTGTGCGGCATAGATCCATGTGCGGAGCGACCTGTCAGCGTGATGCTAATGGTGTCACAGCCAGCAAGTGCCGGGCCGGGCATGGTCATTACCTGACCTGCGGGGCCGGGAACAATGTGCTGGCCGAAGCACACATCTGGGGTGGGGATGAGGTCTGCCAGGCCGTCGTCAATCATAGCCTGTGCACCACAGGCCAGTTCCTCGGCGGGCTGGAACAGGGCAATGAAAGTACCCGACCACTCAGACTTAGTTGCTGCCATCAGGCTAGCCAGACCAAGACCGGCCGTCATGTGCATGTCATGGCCACAGGCGTGCATGACGGCGGTGGCAGAACCATCGCGGGCGGTACCGGTGGCAGAGGAAGCGAAGTCCACACCGGTTTCCTCGAACACCGGAAGCGCATCGATATCAGCGCGGAACAGCACGGTAGGGCCGGGGCCATTTTCCATGACACCAACGAGGCCGTGACCACCGATTCCCTCATACACCGTGTAAGTGCCCATGTCGCGAAGAGCACCGGCCAGATACGCGGCAGTTTTCTCCTCCGCCTGAGATAGCTCCGGGTGCTGGTGCAGGTAACGGTAGATTTCCCACTGCCTGTCCAATGGCACTCGATGAGTGGCGATGAGGTCGCGAATGCGGCTCAGTCGTGCTTCATTGTTGCTCACCTGGATTAAGACTCCTAACTTCTCTCTACTCTGTGCCAGAGAACTACAGTCGCGACCCGTCTTCGACGAGCGGGTTGTACTTCAGCGAGTTTGGCTGGCACTGGCACTCGGTCGCAATGTGAATGCTGTCCGAAATCTTTCCGGTCTCCCGTAAACGGTACATCTCCGGGACAACGCGGTCGCGCAGATCCCATGGGGAGATGGTGTTCAGATAAATCTTGGTGCCACCTTCAAAACCGGCCAAATTTGAGGTGCGCCACTTAATCATTACGCGCCACGGCATGCGGGCATCCAAATCGACAGGGCGGTGGTGCCATTCCTCGTTACACGGAATGGTGGGCCCGGCAGCGGCATGACATGCGTGAATCAGGTCCGACATTGCGTCTATCTCAGCCCGGGTTTGCAGCCACGGTTCGCAGACATCCGACTTCGAGAAGATCTCCAGCGTCGGGTAGCGGTGTCCGAATCCTGCGAAAGCCACCGCGTGCTCGTTTTCCGCAATAACCAGGTTGTGGCGGGCCGCATAGTCCACTGCGTATTCGTTGTAGATATTCGGGTTCTTGCGCACCGCCTGCACTTCGCGCTTGAGCTGCTCGCCGTGCTCATCGATGGCCACAAGCTGCTTGTGCAAGTGATCGAAGCTTGCGCCTGCCGGTTTCAGCCAGTTTTGGAAAGCGGCCACATAACGCACGTAGCGGTTCCGTCGGTACAGGTCAGCAATCGACTCGACGGTAAACGCAATGAGTGCGCGGTGCTCGGCAACGCTCAATGTGCCAGAAGAAGCCAGCTGGTTATCGTGGGTAGCGGCGTCGACAAAGTGGCGACGGGCAACAATCACATCGTGGCCGCCGGCGAAATAGCTTGGGGCGCGGCGCAGCAATTCCTCGTCGGAAAGCGCGCTGATTTCCTCTTCACTGCGTCCAGCGGCGCGGTAGCGCGTGCGAATGATGTTGAGCACGTGCTCGCGGCCCTTCGGGTCATCGAGGTAGGCCTCCATGCGTTGCTGAGTTTCGCGGTCGGGCTCGAAGCCGTAGTTTTCCGACCAATAGTCATAGGAGACGATCTCGAACAGGTTGGGCACGCGGCGGAACTCCGCAGTGGTGTCGAAGAGCTGGTCGGGCAGTACTCCGGTCACCGTGCTGTAGCCGCCGAATACCGATTCGTCGAGGACAACACGGGCCTTCTCCGGCGGGGTTTGCAGCAGGTTGTTCCAGCCAAAGGAGTCGCGGGATCCAAAATCCTCCTCGCTCAATGGCTGCGGATCCGTGTGCTTAATTCCCAACGGCCGATTTCCACGACCTGGGACTGTCCACACCTGGGTACCGGAAAAAGGATTAACTTGCTTCACCGTGCCGTCGGCAAGCGTGATGAGGGGATTGCTGAAAGCCTGCATAAGTCCAACACTACGTCTTTGCTGGCGGTCGGCGCGCCAACGTAGGGGGACAAGGGCTTGACGACGGTTAGCTATTGTCTGGCCGTCTCGCGTGGCTTAGCCTGTGAAGTTATGTCGAAGATTGTTTTTCACTGCCTGGTGAAGCCGACCGAATCGGAGGCGCTGGCCGAGGCATTTCGTACCAAGTTGAGTGAGTTTGACCGCGCCGGGCGAGTTAGTGACGTGGATGTTTCGGTGGCGTCGGCGGACACGGACGCGCAGTTGGTGGAGCAGTGGGAGCGTGAGAACCCGAAGGAGCCGTTGGGGGATAGGAAGGTATTCCGTTATCTCTTGAGCTTCGATCAGCACGGTGGTTCTCTCAATGAACTCGCTATGGACCTCTCTGAGCTACTGACTCCGCGTGCAGAATTGCCCCCGGACCCAGTGCTGCGTGAGTTCGACGAAATGCTCGAATCTGTTGCGACGTATCCCTGGAATGTTGCCGTATTTAGGTAATTTCCTACCTAATTCGTGAAAAGTGTAAGCCTCCACAGAGTCAGTGATTGGCTTGGCCAACGGGTGTAGCGCGAATCGCTACGAGTTTTCCCAGCAATATGCCGTTGTATAATTATGTCCGCTTCAATATCTACAGTTGCCCAGTCCTTGTGCACACAACCTGTGCCACCGAGTTACGGCAACCGGAAAGTGGTTTACAACCGCTGACGGTTTGTTCTTCGTGGGCGCCATAATGGTTTCGCAGAGAGGTTTATTTTGAATATCGAGCAGAAGGTTTCGGGACTCTATGACCAGATTCTCACCCGAAACGCCGGTGAGCCGGAGTTCCACCAGGCAGTGGCAGAAGTTCTGGAGTCGCTGAAGGTCGTCCTGGAAAAGGACCCACACTACGGTGACTACGGCTTGGTTCAGCGTTTGTGTGAGCCGGAGCGTCAGATCATTTTCCGCGTGCCGTGGGTCGACGACCAGGGTAAGGTCCAGGTCAACCGTGGCTTCCGTGTTCAATTCAACTCTGTGCTGGGCCCGTACAAGGGTGGTCTGCGCTTCCACCCGAGCGTGAACCTCGGCATCATTAAGTTCCTGGGCTTCGAGCAGATCTTCAAGAACTCCCTGACCGGCCTGCCGATCGGTGGCGGCAAGGGTGGCTCCGACTTTGATCCGAAGGGCAAGTCCGAGCTAGAAATCATGCGCTTCTGCCAGTCGTTCATGACTGAGCTGCACCGCCACATCGGTGAGTACCGTGACGTCCCGGCCGGTGACATCGGCGTCGGCGGCCGCGAGATTGGCTACCTGTTCGGTCAGTACCGCCGTATGGCCAACCAGCACGAGTCCGGCGTTCTCACCGGTAAGGGCCTGACCTGGGGCGGTTCCCTGGTTCGTACCGAGGCCACCGGTTACGGCTGTGTCTACTTCACTGAAGAGATGATGAAGGCCAACGGTGCTGACATCAACGGTGCCAAGGTCATCGTTTCCGGTTCCGGTAACGTCGCCATCTACGCCATTAAGAAGGCTCAGGAGCTCGGCGCTACCGTCGTCGGTTTCTCTGACTCTTCCGGTTACGTCTCCACCCCGAACGGTGTCGACGTCGAGCTGCTGAAGGAAATCAAGGAAGTTCGTCGTGCTCGCGTCTCCGAGTACGTCGCTGAGGCTGAGGGCGCTGAGTTCCACGAGGGTGGCAACATCTGGGAGCTCAAGGCTGATGTCGCACTGCCGTGTGCAACTCAGAATGAGCTCAATGGCGAGTCCGCCAAGCTGCTGGTCGACAACGGCTGCCGCTTCGTTGCTGAGGGCGCAAACATGCCGTCCACCCCGGAGGCTATCGAGGTCTTCAAGGCCAACGGTGTCCACTTTGCGCCGGGCAAGGCTGCCAACGCTGGCGGTGTTGCAACCTCCGCTCTGGAGATGCAGCAGAACGCTACCCGCGATTCCTGGTCCTTCTCCTACACCGATGAGCGCCTGAAGCGCATCATGACCAACATCTTCAAGAACTGCGAAACCACCGCCGCTGAGTACGATCACGAGGGTAACTACGTGCTCGGTGCCAACATCGCAGGCTTCAAGAAGGTCGCTAACGCAATGCTGGCTCAGGGCGTCATCTAGTCTGCTAACGTTTCCGCTTTACGACGGATCCTCGGCGACCCCGCCCGTCGAATAGCCGAAAAGCCCACGCTGTAAACTCCCTCCCATGGAGTTATCAGTGTGGGCTTTTGTCTTTATCGTGGCAACGATTTTTGTCGGGGCCCTGATGCAGCGAATAGCCGGTATGGGGCTCGGACTGTTGGGAGGTCCGGTCCTCTCACTGGTTGCAGGTCCCGTAGCAGGAATTTTGATTATTAACGTGCTCGCATCGGTCAATGCGATCATGCAGACCATCTCGGTGCGAGAAAACGTCGATTGGAAGAAGTTCTGGCTGATTGGCCCGGTGATGGCTCTCGGCGCGCTCCCCGGCGCTTGGGTGGTTCACAACACGCCCAGCGGTCCACTCCAGGTGCTGGTCGGCGGGCTCGTGCTACTCGCGCTGCTAGTGACATCCGTTATGCCTCAGCGCATGCGTGTCGACGGCCCACAATACGCCGTTGCCTCAGGCGTGGCCGGCGGTTTTATGAATACCCTGGCCGGCATTGCGGGCCCAGCCATTACCGTTTACGCACAGGCTTCCCGTTGGCCAGCGCAGACATTTGCAGCCACCCTGCAACCGCTCTTCTTTGTTTCCGGCGCGTTGTCCTTGCTGTTCAAGGAAATCAGCGGTGACGTATCTGTCTTCGCCACCACACCGGTTATCCTCTGGCCGCTGTGTTTGGTTGCCATGATTGTGGGTATATTTTTGGGCACTCGCGTTTCCCGACGAGTGCCCATTGTGCAAGCCCGAAAGCTCGCGGTCATTCTGGCGACTACCGGCGCGGCAGTCACTATGTTTCGCGGAATCTCCGCAACTTTTGGCGCTTAGGCTTGCTGTTACTTCAACAGCGAAGACAGGAAGTTGCGGGTGCGCTCGTGCTGCGGATTACCCAGCACCTCATCCGGGGTGCCTTTCTCCACGACCACGCCGTCAGCCATAAACACGACCTGGTCGGCGACTTCGCGGGCAAAGCCCATCTCGTGCGTCACGACGACCATGGTCATGCCCTTATCGGCCAGACCACGCATGACGTTGAGAACCTCACCGACGAGCTCGGGGTCAAGAGCGGAAGTCGGCTCATCGAAGAGCATTAGCTTCGGCTCCATGGCCAGGGCTCGAGCAATGGCAACACGCTGCTGCTGACCGCCCGAGAGCTGAACAGGGTAGGCATCGGCCTTGTGAGCCAGACCAACAGTCTCCAGCAGCTCCATGGCACGCTTTTCAGCCTGCTCCTGAGAGACGCCCTTTACCAGCACTGGTGCCTCGGTGATATTTCCCAGCACCGTGCGGTGCGGGAACAGGTTGAAGTTCTGGAACACCATGCCGATATCGCGACGCTGACGGGCAGCTTCTGCGGCGGAAATTTCGTAGAGGCTGCCGTTCTTTTCGCGGTAGCCAATCAGGGAACCGTCGACGTAGAGACGGCCGGCATTGACCTTCTCCAGGTGGTTGATGCAGCGCAGCAGTGTGGACTTACCGGAGCCCGAAGGCCCAATGAGGCAGGTAACCGTACCGCGTGGAACTTCCAGGTCGATGCCCTTGAGGACCTCGAGACGGCCGAAGTTCTTCCGAACCTTTTGCGCCTCAACCATCAAATCTTTGGTAGTCATTTACTGCGGATCCTCTCGGTAGAAGTGCTCTTCGTCCTTATCGACAACGCGAGCATTTGCAAGCGGCACACCTTCGGCGTCGGCAAGCGCGGCCAGCTGGCGGGCGGTGAGCTGACGGGTAGCGCCGCGGGCGAAGTAGCGCTCAAGGTAGAACTGTCCGACCATCAGAATTGATGTGATGACCAAGTACCAGGTGGCGGCGACAAGCAGCATCGGCACCGGCAGGAACAGCGCATTGGCGATGTCCGTGGAGCGGCCGTAGAGTTCCAGCGAGAACGGCACTGCGATGACCAGCGAAGTGGTCTTCAGCAGGGAGATGAACTCGTTGCCCGTCGGCGGGATGATGATGCGCATAGCCTGTGGCAAGATGGTGCGGCGGACAGTCTGCCACCAGCTCATACCCAGTGCCTTCGATGCTTCGGTCTGGCCCTCCGGGACAGCCTGGATGCCGGCACGGACAATTTCAGCCATGTATGCGGACTCATTCAAGCCGAGACCGACGAACGCTAACACAAAGGTATTGGACAGGACAGTGCTGAGATCAACCTCGGCAACGCCCAGGTCAATCGTCGAGTAGATAGTGCCGAGGAGGCCCCAAAAGACCAGCTGCACGTAGACCGGAGTTCCTCGGAAAACCCACAGGTAGAACCAAGCAACAGTGGACAGCACGGGGTTGTCCGACATTCGGAGTACGGCGACGATGGCACCGCCGACGATACCGATGAGCATGGCCAGGACCGTTAGTGCAATGGTCCAGCCAGCGGCAGCGGCGATTCGTGTGTCGAACAGGTACTGGAAGTAAACATCCCAGTGGTAGGCCTCGTTGCGGGCGGCACCGATGATGAACCACAGGAAGAGCACAAGCAGCACTGCTGCGGTGATCCAGCGACCCGGGTGCGGCAGCGGTTTGGCCTTAATTTCTTCGTTGAGTTCCGCCTGTGTGGCCTCGTAGCGGGCGCCAGACGCAGATGAGTCGCTCACTTAAAGTTCCTCTCCGTTAATAGTGGCGCGTTCCAAAGCACCGTCTTCCAAACCCCATGTGGTCAGGATTTGCTTGTACTGGCCGTTGTCGATGAGGTACTGCAGCGCCTGCTGGAGTACTGGGCCGAGTTCTGAATCCTTCGGAATAGCGAAGCCGAACGGGGCACCATCGTAGATATCTCCGGCAAGTTCGAGTTTGCCCTCAGAACGATTGACCGCGTAGGCACTGACTGGTGAGTCAGCTGCCAGCGCGTCAGCACGCCCCAGCACCACGGTGGTAGCTGCGGTACCAGCATCCTGGTAGGCCAATTTGTTAATTGGTGGCAAACCGCGATCCAGACAATCCTGATTCTTTACCGGCAGGTCCTCCATGTCAGCGACGGTATTGCGCTGAACAGCGACAGTTTTGCCACAGTAGTTGTCGGAGCTGGCGTCGCTGCCCGGGCGACGTGCCCACTGCAGGCCGGTATCCAGGTAGTCGACGAAGTCGTAGGTCTTGCGGCGCTCCTCATTTGAGGTGAAGCCGGAGGCGCCAACATCAACTGCGCCGGCCGACAGGGCCGGAAGAATCAGTGCGAAATCCTGTTCTTGGATTTCCAGCCGCAAATCCAGGACGCTGGCCATGGCCCGCATAAGGTCAATGTCGAAACCGATGATGGAACCGGCGGAATCCTTAAACTCTGCCGGGGCGAATGTTGGGTTGGTGCCGATGCGCAATACTTCGCGCTTACGAAGATCTGCTGGGACCTGTTTCGCCAGTTCGGGGACCGCTGCCGGTTTGATCTCTGACCAGCCCTCCGGGTTACCGCTTTCGTCATTGGTGACACAGCCTGTAAGCCCTAAGAACAAGGTCGCAGTCAGCGTGGCAGCCGCCAATGCGATGGGTCTTTTCATATCTGAATATGTTACCTAGGCACAGGAATACCTTAAATTCGGTACCCCTATTCAGCTGCGTCTTAGGCTGGTGCAGGAAAAGCGCACACTTTTCAGACCTCCCGAGGGATAGTCAGCGCGGGTTGGATAGTCAGCGCCGGTTTTCTAGTTCGCTTCAGCTGCAGCAAAGCCATTGCCAGTGACGTCGAGCGGGCCGACCGCGCCGGAGGCCGGGTCGCTCAGCGCAGCATCGCGGACAGCCTTCGCCACGGCCGGCATGACGCGCGAATCCAGCGCCGACGGGATAATGCGGTCGGCACTCAGGTCTTCTACGCCAACATTTGCAATGGCCTGAGTAGCAGCCAGCTTCATGGCCTCGGTGATCCGTTTGGCACCCGCCTCCAGTGCGCCACGGAACAGACCCGGGAAGGCCAGCACATTATTAATCTGGTTCGGATGATCCGAGCGGCCAGTGGCCACGACGGCTCCGTACTTGCGGGCGACTTCCATCGGAATCTCCGGAATCGGGTTGGCCAGCGAGAACAGAATCGGGTCAGCGGCCATTTGGCTAATCGCATCCTCGCCGATACGGCCGGCAGAGACGCCGATGAACACGTTAGCGTCGACAAGCGCATCGTTGATCGAGCCGGTGATACCGCGTGGGTTAGTCATGCCGGCGCCCCACTGCTTGATGTCGCTCAGTGGCTCGCGGTCCGGGTGGATGATGCCGCGCGAATCGACGACGACGATGTCGGACACGCCAGCGGACAGCAGCATCTTCGTCGCAGCGACACCAGCGGCACCAGCGCCGGAGATGACCACGCGGAGATCCTGGAAGCTGCGACCTGTCAGCTTGCAGGCGTTGATCAGGCCGGCGGCGATGACGATGGCGGTGCCGTGCTGGTCGTCGTGGAAGATGGGGATGTCGAGCTCTTGGTCGAGACGCTGCTCGATCTCGAAGCAGCGAGGCGCGGAGATGTCTTCGAGGTTCACTCCGCCAAACGACGGCGCCAGCGCCTTGACCGTCTGGATGATTTCCTCTGTATTGAGGGTATCCAGGACGATTGGCACAGCGGAGATGCCGGCGAACTGCTCGAAGAGCTGGGCTTTTCCTTCCATCACCGGTAGCGCGGCCTTGGGCCCGATGTCGCCAAGGCCAAGCACGGCGGTGCCGTCGGAAACCACTGCGACGTTCTGGCCGGTCCAGGTGTAGGTGCGGGCCAGAGCCGGATCTTCGTGGATGGCCTCACAGACGCGAGCGACACCTGGGGTGTAGCCGATGGAGAGGTCGCGAATTGTCTCGAGCTTCATGGTGGAGTGGGAGCGGAGCTTGCCGCCTCGGTGTGCCTCAAAGATTTCCGCATCGGTGATGGTCGACGGATCTGTGGGGGCGGTGTCCTCCGGTACTGCGTGAAGTGGCGTCTTAGCGGAGTTCGCGTTCGCAGTGTGGGCGGAGGAGCTAGAGGGGGAATTCGCAGCAGGCATGATGACAGTCCAAAACGTGTTGAGTACTGAGTACTTTGTACTTTGAGAAAACTCGACCGCGGCGTGAGCTGCTGGTGGGCAGTGCGTAAAGCCGGGAGCAAAGCTTGGCAGGTGATACGTAGTGGTGTGCGTAAAAACTAAACCAGTCTTGCTATGCGGGATTGGTATCTCATTATATGGACAGTGGGGTGGAAAATAAAATCTTTGCGGTTGGGGGAGCGGGGATTTGGGAAGTGTCGTGGGGCTGGCGGCCGCGGGCGTGATGCCGGAACCCCGGCTTTTGCCGAGTTCGACGAGTCCTGCCATGGCATCGTTTGTGTTAAGGGCTACTCAGCTGCGTCGTTTGTGATGAAGGTGTGCATCGAGCTTGCTCGGAAGCATCTTTGTTAGGAAGTGCCTTCGGTGGGGTGTCTATGTGCTGTCGGGTTCCATATGGGCGGCTGTCGTTGGAGGGGCTCCATGCCTTGGCCGCTTTTGGCCTTCTATTGGTTTGGAAAATGTTGGCGATATTATTTGCCGATATTGAGTAAGCGCTGGCCGGGGTTGAAGGTTAGTTTTTAAAGAGATTAACCAGTTCCAAGCCCTGTTCTATGGGGTAGAGGCCTGGTTTTTTCTTACCTTCAGTGGTGCCTTATGGTTCGCGAATCGAAAATATTTGTGTAGTGCGGAAAGTTGAATCCGGAGTTCCTGGGATAGTTCCAACTGACGACAGAGAGCTGTTCGTTTATTGCAACTTCTACGCAGGAGGCTTCTTACGATGTCCGATTCCACTTTCCCCCAGAACCCGCAGAGTCCACAGAACCCGTATGGCTCCCAGAATCCGTACGGCTCCCAGAATCCGCAGGATTCGCTGGGGCAGCAGTCCTACCAGCACAGCCCGCAGGATCCGCTCGGCCAGCAGCCCTACCCGCAGGGTCCGTCGGCAGCGGGGCAGATGCCTCCGGCTCCGAAAGAAAAGAAGAAGGGTGGCTGCTTCAAATGGGGTGGTATTGCCGCGGGCGCTGTCGTGGTCCTCGCTGTGGCGGCCAGCTTGACTGGTGGCGGTGACACTGAGTCGGGTTCCGATTCTGAAGCTGCATCTCTCTTTGGTTCGGAGACTGCCGTTGCGGCTGATTCTGGGACTGTTGAGAATGCCGATTTCGCTGAGTCTTCCGAGGCAGGTGTAGATGAGCAGCAAGGTCAGACGGGGGAGCAGCAAAAGCAGGATGAGAAGGTCCCGACCGAATACAAGAATGCTCTCCGCAAGGCAGAGATTTACGCGAATCGCATGCACATGTCGAAGGCCGGTATTTATGATCAGCTGACCTCGGAGTACGGCGAGAAGTTCTCACCGGAGGCAGCCCAGTATGCAATGGACAATCTCGATGCGGACTGGAATAAGAACGCACTGGAAAAGGCGAGAATCTACCAGGATTCGATGGCGATGTCCCCGGATGCGGTTTACGAGCAGCTGACGTCGGAATACGGCGAGCAGTTTACTCCGGAGGAAGCTCAGTACGCGGTGGATAACCTGTAGCAGCGGGCTTCGTTTGTTGATGACGCCAATTGGCCAGAGTCCAGTTGGATGCATGCTGCAGAAGGACGGCTTCCGCTTCACCAGAATGCATTTGCTGCACACTGAACGGCTGTTGGTGAAGCGGAAACCGTCTCGGCAGTTTTTAATGCGTGACCGGGCAGTTGAGCGAGTGTCTGCAGCACAACTTCGGCGCGGTACAATTCGTGCCGTTTATCAACCGCGCCCGCATCGGCGACCGCGGCGGCAAATCAGAAGTAACCGCGGCACTGCGCCGCTACGCAGTCGCAGCCACCTATCTTGCAGAAGACATCGCTGAGTTTCGAGTCTCCATCATAGAAGAGCAGCGGCAAGCTTTGTTGAGTGGGATGTCCGAGTACGTCGATGGCGATGAAGAAGTTTTCAGAGCGTATGCTCGCCTGTTGAAATCAACGGACTCAAAAGCCATGGAGTAGCCACATTCGCGGGGTGCGAGTCCCCGCCATGGCACTGCCCCGTTCACTCAATCGGTAGTGGCGGGGTTTTCTTATGCCCAAAAACAGATTCACCCAGGAGTTAACGCAGGATTCAGCAGGCAATACGTGGCTCTTTTTTGGCTCATTTTTGGTGCAAAATACCCGTGAAAGTACGTGAAAGTGCGTGAAAAAGAGTGAAAGATAGTGAATACTAACCCAACCAAAAACCCGCCCCCACCAGGCTAAAAGTCAGGTGAAGGCGGGTTTTAAAATCGTGCCCCCGGTGAGACTCGAACTCACACTGGACGGGTTTTGAATCCGTTGCCTCTGCCAATTGGGCTACAGGGGCGCAAAGCCGTCGATAAGCGAAAATGCTCTATCGAAGCGACTTTGACTAGTTTAGTCCATCGACCCCGAATTAGAAAAACGGCGCTGCGCATAAGCGACGACGCTGACGATTGCGGCGCCGAGAATGAACAGTCCGAGGGCGAGTCCCCAGTCGGAGCCGATGCCCTGGAGCTCGTTGTTTTCGGTCTGCCACGGCCAGAGAGCGCGCAGTGAACCGAGCATGAGGCCGGACATGGCGACCAACGTGAGCGCCTGGTGCGTACTCAGCAGCCATTCGAGGAGGCGGATGAACAGGACGATGCCGATCAGCGCGCCGACGAAGAACGTGCCGATGTAGGCGAAGTCACGGTCGTGAATTGCGCCCATGGTCGGTGCGTAGAGTCCGATGACCAGTAGGAAGAAAGAGCCCGAAACGCCCGGCAGAACCAGTGCGCACACGGCAATCGAGGCGGCGATGAGTACGAGCCAGAGAGGCGGCTGCGTCGGTGCGGCCTGTGGCAGGGAAGTAAGCGCGAACAGGGCGATGCTGAAGAACAGGAAGACGGCGATGGCCTTGCCGCGCATGCCCGGCTGACGCAGAGCGCCTGGCGGTAGCTCGTTCAGCGGCATGGTGATCGAGGCGGCGATCATGCCCATGAACAGTGCTCGGGAAGCGACTGGTTGGTTGGTGACGAAGTTCTCCATGACGCCTGCCATGGAGAAGACCATGGCAACCATGCCGATAGCCACCGGAATGAGCAGCCACCAGTCGATCCTGCGTAGGTCCTCCTTGAAGGTGCCCTTCGACATTGCCCGCGGCAGATCGGTGATGCGCTTGGCCGATTCAATCAGGCGTCCGTAGATGCCCGTGATCAGCGCAAGCGTGCCGCCGGAGACCCCCGGAATCGTCTCGGCGAGACCAATGAGGCCACCGCGAACTGCGTTGGCGATGACACCCAGCGGGGTCGGCTTCGGGATTTCAGAGTAGGGGCTCGTGGTCGGCAGCGTGGTCGACTCTGCGCCAGGAGCGCTCGTATTTTCAGTAGACATCGCAGGCCATTGTATGTCTTCCACCTGAGAAGAAGCGTATTTCCGTGTGTGTATTAGTGGCTTCGGGGTGCGATTAAGGACACAAAACAAAAAGCAGCGCCTGGGGTGGCGCTGCTGATTCAGTGAGTTACGCAGGAGTAGTCGGTGGCAGTGGGTGGTGGCAGTAGGCAGTGGGCAGTGGAGCTGCTTCCTTGGCCGTGCTCAGTTCTTAGCCGTGCTCGATGATTTGCTGCAGGCAGCTGCCCAGGGCCTCAACCGAAATCCTCGGCGCGTTGGCCTCATCAATCAGACCAGTATCAGAAAGAACTAGGTATCCGACGCAGAGGGAAATAGCCATCTGGCTGCGGTGCACAGCAGCGTCGTGGCTAACGTCTTCCGGTCCGTCCTCTTCGACGCGGCGAATCAAGTCATCTGCAACAGCTTCATTGAACCGCTCGGCAATGACTTTTGCGGTTTCCTCGGAGTCGAGGGATCCGACAATCAGCGGAATCATGGACTGTCCGGCCATTCCTTGACCAGTCAAAATAGCGCTGGCCATCCGCTGGCCAAGTTCATTGAAGGGAGCTCGGCTGAGTGTGCCTTTGAACTGGCTGAAGTCAATCAGTTCGGCCATGAGACCTTCTTTGGAGCCGAAGTACTTGATGATGAGCGGCGCGCTAACGCCCGCATCGCTGGCAATTTCCTTCAGCGGCACGCTTCGCAAAGGCTTGCGCGCGAAGTGCCGAGCTGCAGCCGCGATGATGCGCTCGCGGGTGGACTGGGCGCTCCGTTGGAAATCGGTCGAATCGAACTCACTCATGCTGAAGAGTCTAAAGCCATGAAAGCGTAACTACGCCAATTGATTTCAGAGGCATGCGCAGGACGTGGCGATATGTTTTCGCGGCCACCTCAAAGAGGGGGTAATTTCGAGGTGCCTCATTTGGGGCAGGTTCCGTGCATGTTGTTGACCAATCGCTGGAAAATATGGAAAAACTCCAGGAAAATAAGGCGAATATTAAAGTTGGATTACAGCATTTCGGAAACTGAAACCAGGTGCCAAGCGACGCTCGAGAGGCTCACTCTTGCGAATCACTGTTCAGGTGGACTAAGGGGCTGCTGAACTCGTTTCAAAATACAGCCTGATTACCGTAATTATTGTTCACTGAAGCTGACTGGCCAACAGCTCATCCTCCGCAGCTCGCGATTCCTCAGCGCGTATCTCAGTTTTCCTACGCTGTTCAATATTTTCCTACACTGGGATGTCATGAAGAAGACCCTCATGCTTATCGACGGTCATTCCATGGCCTTCCGCGCGTTCTTTGCCCTTCCGGTGGATAATTTCTCAACTACCGGTGGTCAGACAACGAACGCGGTGTACGGCTTCCTTTCTATGCTGTCCAATATCCTCAGCGAGGAAACGCCCACGCACGTGGCGGTCGCCTTCGATGTCGCCCGCGAGACCTTCCGCAACGAGATCTTCCCGGAGTATAAGGCTCAGCGTGAGAAGACTCCTGAGGAATTCCGTGGTCAGGTGCCGCTTATTCAGCAGGTGCTGAAAGAGATGGGCATCGTCACGCTGGAAAAGGACAACTATGAGGCCGACGACATTATCGCGACTTTGGCTACCCAAGCCAAGCCTGAGGGCTTCGAAACGCTCATCGTCACCGGTGACCGTGACTCGTTCCAGTTGGTCAACGACACCACCACGGTGCTTTATCCAATGCGCGGCGTCACCACGCTGCATCGCTTCACGCCTGCTGCTATCGAGAAGAAGTACGGTCTGACGCCGACTCAGTACCCGGACTTCGCTGCTCTCCGCGGCGACCCCTCCGACAACCTCCCGGGCATTCCGGGGGTCGGCGAGAAGACCGCGACGAAGTGGATCGTTCAGTACGGCACGCTGGCAAACCTCATCGACCACGCTGACGAAATCCGCGGCAAAGTCGGCGATAACTTCCGCGAGCGCGTCGCAAACGTCCAGCTGAACCGCGACATCACCGAAATGGTCAAGGACCTGCCCTTGCCATACGGTCCGAACGAGCTCGAGCTCCGTCCCGCCGACGCCCAGGGAATCATCGACTTCTTCGACCGCCTCGAATTCGGCGACAACCTTCGCGAGCGCGTGTTCCGCACCCTTTCCATCGAAGGCGCGGGCGTCACCGCCTCCACCAGCGACAGTGCGACAAAGCTCGAGGCTGTTTCGCTTGACGACGGCGCCCTGGCTGCCTGGCTCGATAATCTGCACGAGCCGGCCGCGTTGCAGGTCGGGGAGCACACCCTGATGATTGGCTCCGCAGATGAGAAGGGCAAGACCTCCGGCCAGGCTGTTTCTCTCGACTTGGGTGATCTTTCCGCCGAAGATGCCGACGCACTGCGCGAGTGGCTCGCTGGCGACCATCCGAAGCTGGTGCATGACTCTAAAACGGCCATGCATGCACTCTGGAACTACGACTTCGAGCTGGCCGGGGTCATCCACGACACCTTCCTGGCTGCGTATCTGCTGCGCCCAAGCCAGCGCAGCTACAGCTTGGACAACGTCGTCCAGCGTCACCTGGGCCAGACTCTTTCGCAGGCCGAGGGCCAGATGACCCTGCTCGATGGCCCGGCCGAAGACGCTTCCCATGTCGCCGCCGTCATCGACCTGGCTGAGCGATTGGCTGTCGAACTCGACGAGGCCGGGCTCTACAGTGTGTACGCCGACCTGGAAGTCCCGCTCGCCCCAGTGCTGGGTCGGATGGAGCGTGCCGGTATCGCTGTCGATGTTGATGCGCTCGAGGAGCTCCGAAAGCAGGCGCAGGCGGCTACCGATGAGGCGGAGAGTGAGGCTCGCAACCTCGTCGATAAGCCTGAGCTGAATCTCGGATCGCCGAAGCAGTTGCAAGAGGTCCTGTTTGACCAGCTGGGAATGCCCAAGACAAAGAAGACGAAGACGGGCTATTCCACGGCGGCGAAGGAAATTGAGGGGCTGGCGAAGGTCAACCCGCATCCGTTCCTGGATTACCTGTTGAAGTTCCGCGAGTCGCAGAAGATGAAGTCGACCGTGGAGGGGCTGATTAAGGCTGTCGCTGATGATGGCCGTATTCATACGACTTTTAATCAGGCGGTCGCGGCGACGGGGCGTCTGTCGTCGACGGAGCCGAATCTGCAGAACATCCCGGTGCGCACGGAGTTCGGGCGACGGATTCGTGAGGCGTTCGTGGTCGGCGATGGCTATGAGCAGCTGATCACCGCGGACTACTCGCAGATTGAGATGCGCGTGATGGCGCACCTGTCGCAGGATCCGGGGCTGATTGAGGCCTACCGACAGGGCGAGGACCTGCACAACTACGTTGGTTCGAAGGTTTTCGGTGTCGGCATCGATGAGGTTACGCCCGAGCTGCGTCGTCGTGTGAAGGCGATGAGTTACGGTCTGGCTTATGGTCTGAGTGCTTTTGGTCTGGCGCAGCAGCTCGACATTCCGCAGCGCGAGGCGAAGAAGCTCATGGAGGACTACTTCGAGCGCTTCGGTGGTGTGCGCGATTATCTGCACAAGGTTGTTGAGCGGGCGCGCAAGGACGGCTTTACGGCCACGATGTTCGATCGTCGTCGCTACCTGCCGGAACTCAACGCCGACAACCGCATCGCTCGCGATAACGCGGAACGCGCGGCATTGAACTCGCCGATCCAGGGCTCGGCGGCAGACATTATTAAGATTGCAATGCTCCGGGTCGACGATGCTTTACGACGGGGCGGGTTGCGCTCACGTGTCCTCCTGCAGGTTCATGACGAACTGGTTGTTGAAGTTGCAGATGGGGAAGAGGGAGCCATCAAGGAGCTGTTGCATCGCGAGATGGACTCGGCGGCTGAATTGTTGGTGCCGTTGGATGTTTCTATCGGTGCTGGTGTGAATTGGGATACTGCTGCGCATTAGTGGTGCGAAGGTCGGGCCGTAGTGCTGGTCGGCGGACTTGTTGCGGGCTTGCCGCGGATGTGTTGCGGACTTGAATGTCGCAGCTCAAATCGGTATTGTTCGCTAGGTATGCATTAGCGTGCCGACTTTGCAGCCTCGAGCTCCAGGGACATCGGGTTAACTAATTGCCAATGGCGAGATTCGCCGAAAGCGGATTTGGCCCGGTTGTCCAGGTGTTTCTTTGAGGGGCAAGGCCGAAATTGTCCGTTTTTCGATTTCTATCCGCTTCGGAGCACATCTTATATGTCCACTTCTAACGTCCCTCAGGTTGCCATCAACGACATTGGCACCGCTGAGGATTTCCTGGCCGCTGTCGACTCGACGATGAAGTACTTCAACGATGGTGACATCGTTGAAGGCACCGTCGTTAAGGTTGACCGCGACGAGGTTCTTCTCGACATCGGCTACAAGACTGAAGGTGTCATTCCTTCCCGCGAACTGTCCATCAAGCACGATGTCGACCCTGACGAAGTGGTCGAAGTTGGCGATGAGATCGACGCGCTGGTCCTGACCAAGGAAGACAAGGAAGGCCGCCTCATCCTGTCCAAGAAGCGCGCTCAGTACGAGCGTGCTTGGGGCACCATCGAGCAGCTCAAGGAGAACGACGAACCGGTTACCGGTACCGTCATCGAGGTCGTCAAGGGCGGCCTGATCCTCGACATCGGCCTGCGCGGCTTCCTGCCGGCTTCCCTCGTCGAGATGCGTCGTGTCCGCGACCTCCAGCCGTACATCGGCCAGGAGATCGAGGCCAAGATCATCGAGCTCGACAAGAACCGCAACAACGTCGTTCTGTCCCGCCGTGCATGGCTCGAGCAGACCCAGTCTGAGGTCCGCTCTGAGTTCCTGCACCAGCTGCAGAAGGGCCAGGTCCGCAAGGGTGTCGTTTCCTCCATCGTCAACTTCGGCGCATTCGTCGATCTCGGCGGTGTTGACGGCCTGGTTCACGTTTCCGAGCTGTCCTGGAAGCACATCGACCACCCGTCCGAGGTTGTCCAGGTTGGCGACGAGGTCACCGTCGAGGTTCTCGAGGTCGACCTGAACCGCGAGCGCGTTTCCCTGTCCCTGAAGGCTACTCAGGAAGATCCGTGGCGCGTCTTCGCCCGCACTCACGCAATCGGCCAGATTGTTCCGGGCAAGGTCACCAAGCTGGTTCCGTTCGGTGCGTTCGTCCGCGTCGAGGAGGGCATCGAGGGCCTGGTTCACATCTCCGAGCTGGCTTCCCGCCACATCGACGTTCCGGACCAGATCGTCTCCGTCGACGAGCAGGTCATGGTCAAGGTCATCGACATCGACCTCGAGCGTCGTCGTATCTCCCTGTCCCTCAAGCAGGCTGACGAGGACTTCACCGAAGAGTTCGACCCGACCAAGTACGGCATGGGCGACTCCTACGACGAGCAGGGCAACTACATCTTCCCGGAGGGCTTCGACCCGGAGACCAACGAGTGGATGGAGGGCTTCGAGACCCAGCGCGCAGAGTGGGAGGCTCGCTACGCAGAGGCAGAGCGTCACCACCAGCTGCACGCTGCCCAGATCGAGCGTCACCGCGCTGCAGCTGCCGAGGCTGCAGAGACCGCTTCGAACTACTCCTCCGAGTCCGGCGAGGCAGCCCCGGCTGCTCCGGCCGCACCGGCTGCAGACAACGCAGGCGGCACCCTGGCTTCCGACGAGCAGCTCGCTGCTCTGCGCGAGAAGCTGGCTGGCAACTAAGCTAGGCCGCTAAGGGCTTACACGTCCCTTTGAGAAATCGCCCCGGCGAGGTTTTCCTCGCTGGGGCTTTTTCGTGCCTTCTTTGCTTTACGACGGGCACCTGCTCGGCCTTGTTCTTATATCGGCGGCTTGAGGGCTTGCTGCATCCTTGGTCCGGGTGATGGGGCTTTGGGCCATGAGGGTGGTGCCGCTGTTGTCTAGGGCGGGCTTACGCTTCACCAGAAGTAGTTTGCTGCACAGTAACCGGCTGCTGGCGAAGCGCAAGCCCTCCTATTGGCCCTAATGGCTCTAATGACCTGGTGGCCCTGTCGATTTTGGTGGCTCTGGCTGTCCTTACTGCCGTTGACAGCCTATCTTTCTACCCATATGATTGGTGACATGACAACAAAGGACGAAGCCAAGCAGGTAGATAACGCTAACCAGGTAGAGGATTCCTCCCACTCCACCGGTGGTGTGTACTCCCAGGAGGGCAAGGACTTTAACCGCGACACCCGCTATATCAACGACCGCATTGTTAAGAACGGTCGCGAGGTAGGCGACGGAATTAAGACGTGGCCCGTTGAAGCCGGTCGCTACCGCCTTGTTGCAGCTCGCGCCTGCCCGTGGGCGCATCGCACGCTTATCGTTCGCAGGCTGCTCGGCCTGGAAGATGCAATTTCAGTCGGAATTCCAGGGCCAGTGCACGATGCCCGCTCCTGGGCATTCGACAAGGGACCAGGTGGCCGTGACGAAGTACTAGGCTACGAGCGCCTCCAGGAGGCATTCCTCAAGCGTTTCCCGGACTACCAGCGCGGCATTACTGTTCCGGCCATCGTCGAGATCGAGTCGGGCGAGGTCGTGACCAATGACTTTCCCTGGATCACCTTGGACTTCATTACCGAGTGGACCGAGTTCCACCGCGAAGGCGCCCCGGATCTTTACCCGGTGGAGATGCGCGAGGAAATGGATGAGCTTATGCAGTTCATCTACACCGAGATCAACAACGGCGTCTACCGCTGTGGTTTCGCAGGCTCGCAGGACTCCTACGACAAGGCTTACGACCGGCTGTTCAATGCCCTAGACAAGGTTTCTGAGCGCTTGGAGACCCGCCGTTACCTCATGGGCGACCACATCACTGAGGCCGACATTCGCCTTTACACAACCCTCATCCGCTTCGATGCCGTCTACCACGGCCACTTCAAGTGCAACCGGAGCAAGATCTCCGAGATGCCGGTTCTATACAACTACCTGCGTGATCTCTTTCAGACTCCGGGCTTCGGCGACACCACTGACTTCGTCGATATCAAGCGCCACTACTACGAAGTCCATCGCGACCTCAATCCTTTAGGGATTGTCCCGAAGGGGCCGGAGCTCTCTGACCTGCTCCAGCCGCACGGCCGTGAGGCCCTTGGTAGCAGCCCATTCGGTAACGGCACCGCCCCGGTCCCAGTCAACCCAGATCCCGTTGAAGAGGGTCACCGCATCGAGGATCTCGTCGTAAAGCACTAACGTGCGGGGGCGTGTCCACGTACCCTTAGAGACATGCTCAAAGTAGGATTAACCGGCGGCATGGGCAGTGGGAAATCTACGGTCGCCCGTAGGTTTGCCGAGCTCGGTGCCGTCATCATCGACGCTGATCAGATCGCTCGCGACGTCGTCGAACCCGGGGAACCGACGCTTGCCGAACTCGCCGAAGCTTTCGGCGAGGGCATTTTGCTTGACGACGGCTCCCTCAACCGCGGCGAGCTTGCGAAGCGCGCCTTCGTATCCGCGGAGAAGACGGAGCTGCTGAACTCCATCACCCATCCGCGTATTGAGCAGCGCACCGAAGAGCAGTTCAACGCGGCAGGTGACGCCATCATTGTTTTTGACTCTCCGCTGTTGATTGAAATGGGGCAGTCGGAAGCACAGGACCTCGTCGTAGTTGTGCATACCCCGGTGGAGGTCCGTCTCGACCGTCTGGTGGAAAGCCGCGGTGTAGACCGAGAGGATGCGAAGCAGCGCATCGCTAAGCAAATCAGCGATGATAAGCGCCTGCAGTTCGCCGACGTAGTTCTGGAAAACTCAGGCACCGAGGAGGACCTCGTGCGCCAGGTCGACCGGATTTGGGAGCGGATTATTCAGCCGCTGAATCAGATTCGTCAGCTGCAGGCCGGGCAGCAAGATAATCCCGCAGCCGGATGATAGCCTCCTCAATCACCTCGGCGCGCTTGCAGAAAGCGAACCGCACCAGGTAGCGGTACTTTTCTGACTCTGGGTCATCCACAAAAGCGGTGACGGGGATGGCTGCGACGCGGCATTCCTTGACCAGGCGGGTGCAGGTCTCCAGGGCGTCGCCAAGCCCCCAGCTCGAGACATCGGCGACGACAAAATACCCTGCCTGCGGCGTGAAGACGTCGGCGCCAAGGCCCTCCAACCCATCGGCGAGGAGCCGCATGTTGCCCTCGAGCTGACCCGCCAGCTCGTCCACCCATGGGGCACATTCCTGCAGGCCACGGGCGACTGCGGGCTGAAGGGGAGTGGCGCCGACATAGCTCAAGAACTGCTTGGCCTTGACGACGCCATCGAGTAGCTCAGTCGGGGCGAGCGCCCAGCCAATCTTCCAGCCGGTGACGTTGAAGGTTTTTGCGGCACTGGACACGACAATGGTCCGCTCGCGCATGCCGGGCAGAGCGCTGATGGAAGAGTGTGACAATCCGTTGAAGTACAGGCGTTCGTAGACTTCGTCGGCAAGCACGAGTAGATGGTTTGCGATGGCGACATCGGCGATGGCCTGCAAGTCCTCGTCCGCGAGGACGGTGCCGGTGGGGTTGTGCGGCGAATTGATGATGATCATGGCCGTTTTGGCGGTGACGGCATCGGCAAGCGCGCTGCGGTCGAGCGACCAGGAGCGTGCCGTGCCGGAAGCTGCGGGGATGAGCGGCACCGCGGTATATGTGCAGTTAGCCAGTGCGATGGCGGCTTTGTACGAGTCGTAGTATGGCTCGATGACGATGACGTGGCTGCCGGGTTCGAGATGCCCCAAGGCGGTGGCGGCAATCGCCTCCGTGGCGCCGACCGTGACGAGGCATTCGGCGTCGGCGTCGTAGACCTGCCCCGTGCGGCGGGCGCGATCGGCGACGATAGCCTCGCGGAGCACCTTCATACCGCGGCCGGGGCCGTACTGGTTGTTTCCTCCAGCTATCTGATGTCGCGCCTCCGCGAGCACCTCGTCCGGCCCATCCCAATCCGGGAAGCCCTGCCCAAGATTGATTGCCTCGTGCTCGGTAGCGAGGCGGGACATGGTGGCGAAGATGGTCTCGCCGAAGGGGCGCAAGCGGGAAACAGTCATGGTTTCACTGTAGGCGGGAGTTTGCGGGCTTGTTGCGATTCCCCATCGGCGAATCGCGGCTGGCGGCCAGCAGTTGCACCGACTGCCGACCGCCACCTGGTGCGCTAGTACATGTAAATCTTCGCGTTGTTGCCGCCGGTGCACACGACAACGTCGTCTTGTGTGCTGCAGCTGAGGTCGTAGGTCTTCCCGGTCGCGGGACTCTTGGCCTTGATGTTTGGCTGCAGGTGGTCGCGGATATTGTCCTCCGAGGCGTTAAGCCCCTCGGTCTGCTGGTTGAAAACGGCCTTCGCAAAGTCGCAGCTGGTATTCGGGCCCGCCGCGATGAGGTTGAGGCCGTACCCATCGCCGTAGATGCAGGTGGTTGCCTGTTCGCCGGCCGCCATGAAGGTGGATCCCGGCGAGGGGTTGTTGTAGATCTCAGCGGTCATGTCCTGACGAAGCTCGCTCCCGTCGCCGTTGTCGCCGCTTTCGCTTGACGACGTCGACGTGCCACCAGTCTCCGCCGTCGTTGTGTCGCCTCCCTGGTCCGGTGCGGAACCGGTTGGGTTAGGCGTGTTGCCCGAACCCTTGTCAGATACGCCATCCTCGGTCTGAGTAACGGTGGTGGTTTCAACCGGAGTAGCAGATTCGGACGCTGCTTCGGTTTCCTGTGTTGAGCAGGCGGTGAAAGCCAATGCGGTGGTGGCGAGGATACCGGCCACAAGGGCTCGGTGTGAGGTTGCTTTTCGAGTGGTGGAACCTGGGCGAGTCGTAGCGTGCGTGTGGACTGGTGTGCGGCGCGAGGTGTTCATAGGCGCCAGGCTAGTTGCTGTGCGGGCAGTTTTCATTACAAAATAAATAACAATTCGGCAAATGGATGGCGGTTTATTTTGCGATATCGGCTGTTTATCGCTGCTTATTGGCGTAGCCAACCGTTGGATTCCATTCCCAAACTTTCTGACAGGCAGGCCATCCTGGTTTATAGTCCACGCGGGGACGGCGCTTTTGCACCCATCGAATTGCCTGCTCGATTTCGTCGAGGACACTGTCGAGATTCCAATTGATGCATGAGTCTGTGAACCGCAGGACTATCCAGCCGTGCAGCGTGCCGGAGTTGGCCTTCCAGCGATCTGCGATGAACGAGTCCTCGTTAGCGTGGTACGTCTCTGAGTCGACTTCGATAGCTATTTTCCACTGGTCAAGCAGGATGTCGAAGCAGTAGGGGCCGATGTACTGGTTCATTCGGATGCGGTACCCGCGCTTGATTAGTGGACGGGCCAGCTTGCGCTCGAGTTCGCTGCATGAGCCGATTGGCGTGGTGGCGATGGTTTCACGCAGCCAGGCGGGAACTTTCCGCATCCGGCTGAGGTCGTGGTTGAGTCGCTTCTCGCCGTCCCGGCCGGCGTAGTGTGTTTCCAGGATTCTGCGTGCATAGTCTTTTGAAGCTCGTGCTGCCCAGAGTGCTTCGACAACTGGGAGGCCATTGATGCTGGTGTAGGACGGTAGGCGGCTGTGCCTAATGGAGAAGGTCTCGGCCTGAACTGATCCCGCGCCTTCTGCCTGGATAGGAAGTGTCAGGGGAAGTCTCAAGTGGATTTGAGCTGCGCTTTTACCGGTTAGCGCAATGCTTTTGTAATGCCCCGTGATTGCTCGGGCGACTGAGGCGGGAGAGTGGTCGTCAATGTAGAGGCCACGTACCAATTTAATTAGCCTGCCTTGTTGTAGGAGGGCTCTGGTCTTTTTCTCTCCGATGCCGAGTGCACGCAACTCGGCCGTGGTGAAACTTCCCATGGTCGGGACTCTAAGCTTTTTCGGCCCAGGGGATTTTCTGTGAGAGAGGCTCCACGTCCAATCTGTGGACAACTTTCAGGGTGTGGATAACCCAGGCCTCCCGCAGCCTTGCAGCCTTGCAGCCTCGCAGCCGCAGCCGCGGACCATCGATAAGACGGCTTGCGCTTCACCAGGAGTCAGTCCATGCGCACTAAGGGCCAGCTGGTGAAGCGGAACCCGCCTTTGCTGGCCTGGCACCGACTTTATGCCAGCCTTGTCCAAATCTGTACCGATTTTAATGTTGGTCCGGAACTCGACAGCCGCTCCTAGGCTCTGGACCCTAGCCCTGGACAGCCCAAAGCCCCAGGAAGTAACGTAACCAGCCGCTTTCAAGACAGCCTTCGCTACGCTGGGAACTATGGCATTTGCAGCAGAGCAACCCGTCCTCGCGCACTCGGAGTTCCGTCCCGTCGGTGAAGTCGAGCGCGCTGAGGGAAACTTCGAGGTCATCAGCGAGTTCGAGCCCTCGGGCGACCAGCCGCAGGCAATCGCGGAACTGTCGGAGCGCCTAGATAGAGGCGAGCGCGAGGTAGTCCTGATGGGTGCCACGGGCACCGGTAAGTCAGCCACCGCAGCGTGGTTGATCGAAAAGGTGCAGCGGCCAACCCTCGTCATGGCACCGAACAAGACGCTTGCGGCCCAGCTGGCCAATGAGCTCCGCAGCCTGCTGCCAAACAACGCGGTCGAGTACTTCGTTTCGTACTACGACTACTACCAACCCGAGGCCTACATCGCGCAGACCGATACCTATATTGAAAAGGATTCCTCCATCAACGAGGACGTGGAGCGCCTGCGCCACTCGGCTACTTCAGCGCTGCTGTCGCGTCGCGACGTAGTCGTCGTCAGCTCTGTTTCTTGCATCTATGGCCTGGGTACCCCGCAGTCATACCTCGACCGTTCGGTGTGGCTGAAGGAGGGCGAGGAAGTCGACCGCGACCAGTTCCTGCGCCTTTTGGTGGACATTCAGTACGCCCGCAATGACATTGCCTTTACCCGCGGCACCTTCCGAGTAAAAGGTGACGTGGTCGATATCATCCCGGCCTACGAAGAAAAGGCCGTGCGGGTGGAGTTCTTCGGCGACGAGATTGATTCGCTGTACTACCTCAATCCAGTCACAGGCGACGTCATCGACCAAGTCCCTGAGCTGCGCATCTTCCCAGCTACGCACTACGTCGCAGGCCCGGAGCGGATGGAACGGGCCGTCGCGGACATCAAGGCCGAACTCGCCGAACGCCTGGCGGATCTGGAAAACCGGGGCAAGTTGCTGGAAGCACAGCGTCTGCGCATGCGCACGGAGTACGACCTCGAAATGATTGAACAGGTCGGCTTCTGCTCCGGCATTGAGAACTACTCGCGCCACATCGATGGTCGCGCGCCGGGCTCGGCCCCCGCGACGCTCATTGACTATTTCCCGGAGGACTTCCTCACCATCATCGATGAGTCGCACGTCACCGTGCCGCAGATTGGCGGCATGTTCGAAGGCGACGCTTCCCGTAAGCGCAACCTCGTCGACTTCGGTTTCCGCCTCCCATCGGCGCTGGATAACCGCCCGCTGACGTTCGACGAATTCGATGCCAGAGTGGGCCAGGTCGTGTTCATGTCCGCAACGCCGGGTGACTATGAGCTCGAAAAGACCGGTGGCGAGTATGTGGAGCAGGTTATTCGTCCGACTGGGCTGGTGGACCCCAAGATCGTCGTTAAGCCTACTGAGGGGCAGATCGATGATTTGATCGGCGAGATCCGAAAGCGCACCGAGCGTGACGAGCGCGTTCTTGTGACCACCCTGACGAAGAAGATGGCGGAGGATCTGACCGACTACCTGCTCGAAAATGGCGTGCAGGTGCGCTACATGCACTCGGATGTTGATACGCTCAAGCGCGTTGAGTTGCTGCGGCAGTTGCGTCTCGGCGAGTACGACGTGCTGGTCGGTATTAACCTGCTGCGCGAGGGGCTGGACTTGCCCGAGGTTTCGCTGGTGGCAATCCTCGACGCCGACAAGGAGGGGTTCCTGCGTTCGGAGCGCTCGTTGATTCAGACGATTGGTCGTGCCGCGCGAAACGTCTCCGGCGAGGTGCACATGTACGCCGACAAGATCACCGATTCCATGCGGTTCGCCATCGATGAGACGGAGCGTCGCCGCGAAAAGCAGATCGCGTACAACACTGAGCATGACATCGATCCGCAGCCGCTGCGCAAGAAGATTGCGGACATTCTGGATCAGGTCTACGACAACGCTGACACCGATTACGAAGGCAAGACCGGTGCGGCCGCTGATGCGCTGCTCTCGCGTGCCGACGGCTCGGGCGCGGCCGGTGGTGCTAGCGGTAAGCAGATGCCGAGGGCGGAGCTCGAGGCGCTTATCGCGGATTTGTCGGAGCAGATGGCCGCGGCTGCGCGAGAGTTGAAGTTCGAGCTCGCGGGGCGCTTGCGCGATGAGATTTTCGACCTCAAGAAGGAACTAAAGGGGATGATTGAGGCCGGTGTCGAGTAGTTTTTTGCTACTGTTGTGGGAAGTAAAACAGTGTATTCGCGAAAGTGCCTCTGGCCAGTGGGTTCGGGGCAACGACGGCGTTACGCACGATGAACTGTTTTAATGCAACTTCCACAGTGAGGGATAGTTTTCATGAGTGATTACAAGACCATTGTTGTCGGCACGGATGGTTCTAAGTCGTCGCTGCTCGCAGTAGAGCGCGCTGCCTCGATTGCCGCGGCTTTCGATGCCACCCTGGTTATCGGCTGCGCTTACTACGAGACTGCAGAGGATGCGTCCAAGACCCTGCGCCAGGATTCGGTTCAGGTCCTCGGTGATGACCCGGCTCAGAAGAACCTGGCTGCTGCTAAGGAGGCCGCAGAGGCCGTCGGCGCTACCAAGGTTGAGACCGAGGTTCGTTCCGGCTCCCCGGTTGAGGCTCTGATGTCTCTGGTCACTGACCGTCGCGCTGACCTGCTGGTGGTTGGCAACCGCGGTATTAACTCGCTGACTGGTCGTCTGCTGGGCTCCGTGCCGGCTGATGTTGCTCGTCAGTCGGACTGTGACGTCATGATTGTTCACACTGTGAGCTAACAAAACGGTGAGCTAGTAAGACCGTCAGCTAACAATTTAGCTTTCGTTTTAAACCGGCATCTCTTAGTTGAGGTGCCGGTTTTTCTATTGTCGGCCGGTGATAATCCCTTCTTCAACTACAAAAGGCCAGCTAATTCCGTTTCTGGTTAAGACCTGGTTGCGAAGGGATTCAGGAAGAATTTCGGTGCGGCTGCCGTAGCCCATGAGGTACTCGTCAAAAGCGGGCAGTCGAAGCGTCAGTGAAAGCGCGGCTTCAAGCTCGGCTTCAGTTACGTTCTGCTGCCATGCCGGCATGAAGTACTCATTTTGCGCGAGATTTTCGCCGATGAATTCTGTGTCAGTTGGCGTGTGCGGAGAGGCAGAGGAATCGAGGGAGAAAGGAGCTATTAAGTGGTCGATAAGCTTAAGGGCCTTTTTCGCTTGAGTTTTCGTCAGCCCCAGCCACCACGCGAAGTCAGCTACACAGATAGGTCCGCGGGAATTAACATAGCGCCAGGCAATGTCGGCCAGCGTGGATTCAGCTGAGTGTTCTGTGCTGGAGCCCTCCGTGGTATTTGCTGAGAGGCCGCCTTTGAAAGTTACGTCGGCAAGCAGGACGAAGGTATCTTCGGATCCTTTTCGTGGCCCTTGGACGACAGCGCCTTCGCCGCCGAATGTGCGCAGTAGGTGAGGACCTCTTTGTTCCGTGGGGTCTATTCCATGATCTGCGAAAACCTCATAGGCTTCAGTCCGAGTCAGCGGGTCGGACAGGCCACGTGAGCGCAATTCGGAATGAAATGCTGCCCTTGCGGTCTGCACATCATCTTGAGAAAGCCCGAGTGTCGTACGACGTCTTGCTGCTGCCTTTTCGATGCGCGGATTCGTCAACCTCATAATTGCTCGCGCGTCTTGCGCTGAAACAAAGTGCAGGGTGCCTCGTTGAGACCAACAGCGAACGATGTCGTAAGAAGAAATGGCTGCTAAAACATCGTCGGTGGTGCTGCCACTGCGTAGGGCGATGGCATTAACACCGTTCGAATAATTCTGCCCTTGTAGAGCGACCATGCCATGCGTTGCTGATAATGCAGGCGAGTTGAGGTTTGTATTCCAATCGCTGCGTGCTTGACTTGCAGCTAACCCCTGGGCAATGAGACGGCGTGCGCGAAGTTCAGCTAGCTGAGGTAGATAGTTTTGGGACATAATGTCTCACTCATTCTGTACGGCACTATCCTCGTCATTCTAACCATTGCAGCTCCGGCAAAACGCCCGACTGCTGAGGCGCCACAACAATTAGCCCCTGGGTCGCACGAGTCAGTGCAACGTACAGGTCCTGTAGCCCCTGTGGGGATTGCGCCACAATCTGGTCGGGCGCAACGACGATGACCTCGTCGAATTCCAGGCCTTTTGAGGTCGTGATGTCGTAGACCGCGCAGTTGGTGAGTTTGCTGGGGCGAGTAGCAGGTGCGTCATCGGCGGCACTAGCCCCGCCAGCACCATCAGGGTCACCATCTCCATCAGCTCCACCACCGAGAAAATCCCGCACCTCCGCGCGCGTGGCTTCGAGCAACTCGGCGGGCGCGATCACAGCGACCAGGCGGTCCGGCTGCGCAACCTGCTCCACATGCGCCAGAGCCTCCGTCACGGTGCGAGCCTGGACAGGCTTGCGGCCGGTCGCGCGGATCGACTGCGGTGCCTCCAGCTCCGGATCAATCTCGGCCAGGACGCTGGCGGCGACCTCCATCACCTCAGCTGGGGTGCGGTAGTTGACGGTCAGCTCGTGGAGATGCCACCTCGAGCCGATGATGGGTTCCAGCACATCATCCCAGGTCGCGGCACCTGCGGGGGAGCCCGTCTGGGCCACGTCGCCGACGAGGGTCATCCAGCCGTTGGGGCTGCGGCGGCGCAGCATTCGCCAGGCCATCGCGGAGAGTTCCTGAGCCTCGTCGACGATGACATGGCCGTAGGCCCACAGGCGATCCGCCGCCGCCCGCTCGGCGGTGGATCGCAGGTCGCGCTCACGGTGGCGTTCGGCCAGTGCCTCGGCATCGATGACGTCATACGCTGACAAGATCTCGGCCTCGAAGCCGTCGTCAAGATCCTGGGACGCAGAACTGGACAGGGTATCCAACGCGCCCTGCGCTTCCTCGACGCGGGCCTGCCAATCCTCTTCATCGGCCTCCGCGTCACCAACTGGGCCGAGGAGTTCCGCCAGCTCGTCGAGAAGCGGGGCGTCGGAAGGCATCCAGTCGGTGCCTTCCGGCCGGTAGAGAGCCTCGCGCGTCAGCTCGTCGTAATCGGTGGCGGCGTAGTCGATGGCCTCGCGAGAGCTCAGCAGCTCCGACAGCACCCGCTCGGGCGTAAGCGCAGGCCACAGCTCATCGAGGATGTCGGCAACTGCTCCGGATTCGTCGATTTCGTCGCGTAGATCGGCAATGTCGGTCACGGACAGGAGGTTTTCGCCGCCCAGCGGATCGGCACCGATGACCTCGGCCATCTGCGCGGCCAGGAGCTCCACCACGTGATCGCGGAAAATCGGCCGGGCCAGATTGTGGGGTTTCCGAGTCCGCCGCGCACGCGTGCGTGCAGCTTTCACCATGTCAGGTGTGATCGTCAGGGTGATGTTGTCCTTCCGGACTTCAAGAGGTTCCGCGGGGAGCTCCTGGTAGGCCCGCACGGCTTCGCGCAGGATAGTGAGCATCTCAATCGAGCCCTTAACTTCCTGCGCAACCAGGGGTTCGGGGTTGTGTCCGTCGATAAGCGCGTTGGAACCGCGCACGCCGGGGTAGAGATCGGCAATGGTGGTCAGTACCACGCCCGTTTCGCCGAGGCTCGGCAGCACGCGCGAGATGTAGTCGAGGAAGGTTGTGTTCGGGCCGATGATGAGGACACCGGTTTTCGCCAGTTGATTGCGGTAGGTGTAGAGAAGCCACGCGACGCGATGCAGCGCCACCGCCGTCTTGCCCGTGCCGGGACCGCCCTGGACGACCAGGGTGCCGCGGGTGGAGTCGCGGATGATGAGGTCCTGCTCGCGCTGAATGGTCTCCACAATGCCGCGCATATGGCCGGTGCGCGCTTGATTCATGACCTCCCGCAGCACCGATTCGCCACCGACGCCCGCTTCAACTTCGGTCTCGTGTGCGCTGTCGGCTTCCTCGCCGGAGAGCCATTCGTCGTCAATGCTGCGGACCTTCCGGCCGTGCGTGCGCAGGTGTCGGCGCAGGCTGACTCCCTCGGGATGCGCGGTCGTGGCCAGGTAAAACGGGCGCGCGCCGTCGGCACGCCAATCCATGATGACCGTGCGGTAGTCGTCGTTTTCATCGGACAGGCCGATTCGCCCGATGTATCGCTTATCGACGGTCGCCCCCGGCCCTTCCTCTGCCAAAGGATTGTCGGGATCTGTGTCATCGATATCGATTCGACCAAAGACCAGGCCGATCTCGGCTGAGCGGTAGCGGTCCAGATTAGCCTGTAGTCGGTGGTATTCCACCTCGCGTTCAACGCGGGCTTGCGGGTCTGGGTCGTCGATGAGCATGACCTGGCGCAGGTACTCTTGGTCGCGCTCGCGTGCCCGGTCGAGGAAGCTGAACGCACGGTCGACGTAGGCCTGTTCGGCAGCAAGGATGCTTTCTTCTTCTCGCTGTGGTGCTGAACTTGCCTGGTCCGGCAGACCTGCCTGGCCAGTGTGGCCAATGCGGCCTGTCTGGTCCTGCCCGGGCTCGGATGCGCGCGACGCCAACCTGGTCTCCTCAACGAATCGCAAAATTAGTGCTAACTGATGTGCTGAATGAATATAAAAATATGAAAACGCTCCCGCACGCGTAGTGGCGTGGGGAGCGTTTAAGTATACCGCTTTAACTGCGGCAGCAAACTTACTGCAGGCGCTTCTGCGCCTTCTTTGCGGACTTCTTGGCCTCCTTGGAAGCCTTGGCTGCGCGCTTGCGCAGTTCCTTGCGCTGCTTGCGAGTGTCCTTCTTGAGATCCTTGCCCAGGTCCTCGGCATAGTCGCGCGCGTCCTCAGCGAGCTCGGTGGCCTTGGCAATCCAGTCGTCCTTGTTGTCCTCGACGTAGCTCTTAGCGGTGTCGAAGGCGTCGGTGAGCTGCTCGCGCCAGCCGTCCTTGTTGTCCTCGACGTATTCACGAGCGCCATCGGTGGCCTCAGAAGCGCGGTCGCGGAGCAGGCCGGCCTTTTCGCGGACGTTCTCGCCGGCGGAAGCGAAGGCTGCGCTGATTTCCTCAGTGCGCTGCTCGGTTTCAGACTTGGTCGGCAGGGCAGCCTGAACCTTCTTGTTCAGCTGCTTGCCTGCCTTCTCAGCGCGCCAAGCGACACCCGGCTTGCCGTCGGTGTCAGCAGTAGCCAGGAAGAGGCCGCCCAGCAAACCGATGTCGGTCAGGAAACCAGTGCGGCGAGCCGCCTTCTCCTTCGAATCCTGGGTTTCCCAGAATGCGTGGCGAGCGAGCATCGTCGGAACTTGTGCAGCGACCAGAGCGGTGGCGGACAGGCGTGGGGCCTTACCCAGAGCGTAGAGGGAACCCGCAGCAACCTTGGTGCCAGCGACGACCTGGACAACCAGCTTCTCGCTATTTGGCACGTACTTGTTGTACTGGTTCGGGGTTACGGAGCGGACGCGGGCAATCAGGTCGCGTGCGCCCTCTTCATGATCCTTCTGGTTCATCAGCGTGTCGACACCGTCGGCAACGAAAACCGAGGCCAGCATTGGTCGGGCAAACTTGCGAATCATCTAAATTCCATCTCCTTTGTCGTCCAGGTGAAACCGTGTTTTTGGCCATCTGGTCGCTGTAATTCACTATTAATCCTACGCAGCCCGGCCTATTTATGTCGCGGGATTGACGAGTTTTTCAGAAGCTCCGGCTGCATCCAGCGCTGCCAACCACACTCATCCAGCACTACCGACCACGCTCATCCAGCGCTACCAACCACGCTGGCGCCAGTTCTCGACCTCGGGGCTCTCGACACCAACTGTGGTGTCTTTGCCGTGGCCGGGGTGAATCACCGAGTCGGCGGGGTAGACGTGAAAGAGGCGGCTCTCGACATCGTCGATAAGCTGCGTGAAATCCTCGGGCGAGTACGTTTTGCCGACACCGCCTGGGAAGATGCTGTCACCGACGAAGAGGTGGTGTGACGGGGTGTCGTCGGAAAGCGCGCCGGCTTCCTTGGCGGACAGGTCGAGGCAGAGACCGCCTTTGGTGTGCCCGCGCAGGATGAACGTGGGAAGCGTGATGCCCTGGCCGAAAGTAATGGTCTCGCCGCCGTCGAGTTGCTGGTCGGCGGGTTCGGGAATGTCTGCAGCGTCGAGGCTTGACGTGATGTGGCGGGCCGGGAATGCCTGCAGGAGCTCGCCGAGCGCCTGAACGTGATCGCCGTGGGAGTGCGTGGTGACAATCGTGCGGACCTGCGCGCCGACGCGCTCAACCAGGCGGATTAAGTGGTCGGCGTCGGTGGCGGCATCGATAAGTAGGGAATTTTCGGGCTCGCGGGAGTCGACCAAAAGGTAGACGTTGTTTTCCATCGGTCCGACGGAAGTCTTATAAATAGTGACATTGCCGTAGTCAATGCGCTCAACGCCGCGCGTGTTCGGCGAGTTGGAGTAGGGGCTGATTGTAATGACGTCGTTCATGCGCCCCAGGGTAATGAGGTGTCTGTCGGTGCGCTAGGAACGCGACTTAACTGCGAGTCTCTGAACACATGTGCGAAAAATTGGTTATGGACTGTAGACTGGTCGGCAGTGAATCGTCGACGAATTGAGGTTTCCCACTGTGGCTGAACGTCTAGTGGTCAGAGGCGCCCGCGAGCATAACCTGCAGGGTGTTGACATCGATTTGCCCAGAGACAAGATGGTGGTTTTCACCGGTCTGTCGGGGTCGGGTAAATCGTCACTGGCATTTGACACAATCTTCGCCGAGGGCCAGCGCCGTTACGTGGAGTCGCTGAGCTCCTATGCGCGCATGTTCCTGGGGCAGATGGAAAAACCCGATGTAGAGATGATTGAGGGGCTCTCGCCGGCGGTGTCGATCGACCAGAAGTCGACGAACCGCAACCCGCGCTCGACCGTCGGAACCATCACAGAAGTGTATGACTACCTGCGTCTGCTCTACGCGCGCACCGGTACTCCGCACTGTCCGACCTGTGGGGAAGTAATCTCCTCACAGACTCCACAGCAGATTGTCGATCAGGTCATGGAGATGCCGGAGGGCACCAAATTCCAGGTCCTCGCACCCGTCGTGCGTACGCGCAAGGGCGAATTCGTCGACCTGTTTGAACGCCTCGCATCCGAGGGCTACGCGCGTGTCATCGTCGACGGCGAAATGCATCGTCTGACGGATCCGCCGAAGCTGAAGAAGCAGGTCAAGCATGACATTGACGTGGTTATTGACCGTCTCCAGGTGAAGGAGTCGCAGCAGCGCAGGCTCACCGATTCTGTCGAAACGGCGCTTCTGCTTGCCGACGGCGTCGTGGTCATCGACGCAGTCGGGCTGGAGGCGGACGACCCGCGTCGAACCCAGCGATTCTCGGAGAAAATGGCCTGCCCGAATGGGCACCGCATTGCTATCGATGAGCTGGAACCACGGTCGTTTTCCTTTAACTCGCCGTATGGTGCCTGCCCGGAGTGCGACGGCATCGGCACAAAGCTGGAGGTGGACACAGACCTGGTCATTCCAGATCCGTCGCTGCCGACGATTGAGGCGATTGCGCCGTGGCGGCAAACGCTGAACAAGAAGTACTTTGAAAAGCTGGTCGAGGGGCTCGCCACCGAGATGAGCTTCGACCCGACCACGCCTTTCGAGGATCTCACAGCGCCGCAGCGTAAGGCCCTGCTGCATGGTTCCAGCCACAAGGTCACGGTGCGTTACCGCAATAGGTACGGCCGTACTCGCCAGTACACCGCGCCGTTTGAAGGTGTGATGCCGTACCTGCACCGCAAGCTGTCGCAGGCAGAGAGTGACTCTCAGAAGGAGCGTTTCCAAGGGTACATGCGTGAAGTGCCGTGCCCGGCATGTAGCGGTACTCGTCTGCGTCCGGAAATTCTTTCGGTGACGCTGGATTCGGCGGAGTTCGGGCAGAAGAATATTGCTGAGCTCACAGAGCTGTCGGTCCACGATGGCTCGGCATTCCTGAATTCGCTGACTTTGGGCAAGCGCGAGGAAATGATTGCCGGTCGCGTTCTGCGTGAGGTGCAGGCTCGTCTGAAGTTCCTGCTGGATGTGGGGCTGGACTATCTGTCCCTGTCGCGTTCGGCGGGAACGCTGTCCGGTGGCGAAGCGCAGCGAATTCGTCTGGCCACCCAGATTGGTTCGGGGCTCGCCGGCGTGCTCTATGTCTTGGATGAGCCGTCGATTGGTCTTCACCAGCGCGATAACAATCGTCTAATCAAAACTCTGAAAAATCTGCGCGACCTGGGCAATACCCTGATTGTGGTCGAGCATGATGAGGACACGATTCGCGAGGCCGATTGGCTGGTCGACATTGGGCCAAAGGCCGGTGAATACGGCGGCCAGATCGTCTACCAGGGTGACCCGTCGGGCATTGTTGACTGCGAGGAATCACTGACAGGTGCGTATCTCTCGGGTCGTCGGGTATTGGCAGTGCCGGAGAACCGGCGTGCGATTGATAAGTCGCGCATGGTGACGGTCAAGGGGGCTCGCGAAAACAACCTGAAGAAGATCGACGTGAAGTTCCCTCTCGGTGTGCTGACCTGTGTCACGGGTGTTTCCGGATCAGGCAAGTCGACCTTGGTCAACGAAATTCTGGCCAAGGTGATGAGCAACGAGCTCAACGGTGCTCGTCAGGTGCCGGGTCGACACAGCCGCGTGGAGGGGCTGGATCACCTGGACAAGCTGGTGCAGGTTGACCAGTCGCCGATTGGTCGCACTCCACGTTCCAACCCAGCGACGTACACCGGTGTGTTCGACAAGATCCGCAACCTCTTCGCAGAGACGCAAGAGGCAAAGGTTCGCGGTTATAAGCCGGGTCGGTTCAGCTTCAACGTCAAGGGCGGTCGCTGTGAGGCGTGTAAGGGCGACGGCACCATCAAGATTGAGATGAACTTCCTGCCGGACGTCTATGTGCCTTGCGAGGTTTGCCATGGTGCGCGCTACAACCGCGAAACGCTGGAGGTTCGCTACAAGGGCAAGACCATCGCTGAGGTGCTGGACATGCCCATCTCCGAGGCAGCGGAGTTCTTTGAGCCGATTCAGTCGATTGCGCGTTATCTCAATACGCTTGTCGACGTCGGCTTGGGCTATGTCCGTCTCGGACAGGCGGCAACCACGCTCTCGGGTGGTGAGGCTCAGCGCGTGAAGCTGGCCAGTGAGCTGCAGAAGCGCTCTAAGGGCCGCACCGTTTACATCTTGGATGAGCCAACGACGGGTCTGCATTTTGAGGATATCCGCAAGCTCATGCTGGTGTTGCAGGGCCTGGTGGACAAGGGCAACACCGTCATTGTCATTGAGCACAATTTGGATGTCATCAAGTCTGCGGATTGGATTATCGACATGGGGCCGGAAGGCGGCTCCGGCGGTGGCACCGTGGTTGTAGAGGGCACGCCGGAGGATGTCGCGAACTGTTCCGGCTCCCACACCGGGCAGTACCTGAAGCCGCTGCTTAAGTAGCTTAGGTAGTCGGGTCGTTTCCGTCGGAAATTCCTGGACCGTCGGTGCGGGTGATGCCTTCCAGTCTGTCAGCAGCGGGGTCGGCATCGGCAGCATCGGCATCTGCGGCAGCGGTGGCAGCGTCAGAATCGCTGGCGGTGCCGTCACGGTCCGATGCCGCTGGTTCCTCGGCATTCTTCTGCTTTGCTCCGGAGACCGCCATGGCCAGTAGAATCAGACCACAGCCGAGGAACGCCAAGGCACGGATAACGCCATCTAGTGTTGCCATGTCGTAGAAGATCAGCTTGACGATAGACAGCGCCGCAATCGTCAAACCCGCTGCAAGTCGCGCCGGAATGTGGTGGAACCTCTTCGATAGCACCAGCATGCCAGCTATCGTGGCCCAGAAAATACTCAGCAACATGTGTGCAGCGTTGAAGCTCACGCCAATAGTTGTGAGCAGCACGATAAATGGCATACCCAGCGCAGCCAGGCCAATCAGTGCAAAAGCTGGCGGTAGCTGCGACCTCGCCGCCGTCACGGCCAGGCCGACGTCGGCGCACAGCAGGAACAACAGCGAAAGCATTTCTGCCCACGTTGCCGAGTAGTCAGCCGCAGCACCGGCATTCAACGCTGCGGGCAGGATGTAGAGGTGTACTACCGTTGCGCCGAGCAGCCAGGTCAGTGCCGCAATCTTTGTATAGGGTGCAACGGCATCCCGCGTTGGTTCAGGAGCTTGTAGTCGTGCGCCAATCGCACCGTGCTTCGGTGCTGTGGCCAGCGCCCAGACAAAGAGCGCGGCACCGATGGAGATTGGGATGAGACCCCAGGTGTGGGGTCCAGTACCGGCTCCTGCGTCCCCTTCTGGGCCCGCCACCGCGAGTGCAAGCCAGGGCAGAATTGCCGTGGCCAAGGCCATTGGGGCGAGATAGCGGAAGATGGCACGGTTCCAAAGAAGTACCGCAGCAATTGCGATGAACAGCACGAATCCGCCGTAGAACAGCAACCAGAGGCTGGAGGTGGACTGTGTGGCGTTGACCGTTGGGACTGCGGCTACAACCGGAGTCGAGAAGGCAACTACTGACGTGATGGTGACCAGATCGTCTTCCCAAGTGCTGGTCTCCGAAGGCTCGTCGTCAAGCTCGGGAGTGAGTTGGCGAGCCAACGCCAGCGGGCCGAACTGGGCAAACACGAAAAGGGCAATGGTGAGTGCGGCGATTGCAGGCATCACCAGTGCATTGTTGGTCGTGATTACGCCGATGAGAACGTTTGCGCCGAGCAGGAATGCGACTACGTACTTCCGGAAGGGGATGTTCAGGAAGCAGACGATAGCGGCGATAACCATCAGTTGAAGGGTGATTTGCGCGAGCGAAGAGCTCAGCGGGCGGGCGTGGAAGTTGAGGCCGATCGTCGCCCACAGCATTAATCCGGTGTTGATTGTGATGGCCCACGCGGCGGTTGCGCTCGACTTTGTCCATCGCGCGCCGTATAGGCCGACGGCGGCGAAAGGCAGCATGATGACCAGCGTCGCCGCCACCGGAATCCAGTCGAGGAGGTAGGACATCGACATCGTTGTCAGGTGCGCAGCGGCTAGCGATGTCGCAATCAATGCCGTTACGCCAGCAGGCGGTGCTTGACGACGGTGCGCTCGCACAGCCGCGACCGCGAGCACGGCGGCCAACAAGTAAGCCAGAACCACACGACCGGCCGGTCCAATCAGGCCGGATTGGATTGCAACCGCGACGAAGAACGCGATACCGGCAGCGGTGATGAGACCACCGAAGATGGCAATGATCTTGATGATTGCCTTCTCGTTGCGCCACCAGGGCTCGCGAGGTTCACGCGGTGCCTCCGGCAGCTTCGGCGGCGGGGCGGAGCCGGTTGGGGAAGACTGCGGCGAGGGAGAAGACTGCGGCGACTTCGAATCCCGCCGCCACTGGTGGGCAGAGGGGAAGCCGAACATCGGCTGCGCAGTTGCGTCGCTCTGTGGCAGGGGAGCCGGTTGATTCCGCCAGTCCGCTTGTGTTGGCGGTGGTGGCACCTGTATCTGCTGAGACTGCTGGGGATACTGCGGTGTGGCGAGCGTCTGCTCAGCCTGCGGTTCCCAACGGGGAGGAGGTGCCTGCTCTAGTGGCGGACTGGGCGCTGGCGGCGGTTGCGGATTGTGTTGATGTGCCCCTTGAGGTGCAGCATGGGGCGGCGCTTGAGGTACCGGCGCAGATTCCGCTCCCGTAGTGTGAGGCGCGTGCGGTCCAGTCGGCGCTTGCCCGCTTGCCTGAGAAAGGCGCACCTGCCAAGTACGGGTGAGCTGAGCCAGCCGAAGCGAGCTGGCCTCCAAATCTGCCAGAGCATGGGAAAGCTCTGAGACGGAGTCGCCGGTCAGGACAAAATCGCCGGTCGGTGGCTTGTCGTATCGGGCGGAATGCTGATTAGGATCGGTGTTCTCGGCTTTAGGGCCAAAGCCGTTGGAGCCAGTATTCATGGTGACGACTTTAATCGTGTTTGGCCTAAAAACTATGGAGAGAATCTACCAATCTGATTACAATTCGGATTGCACTTTTTGACGCTTGGTATCGCGTCGGGTGCCGATGGTGAATAACCCGGAGTGAGAGCCGGTTTTGGTATGCGAGAACAGCTGTGTTAACATCTCGTCTACGACCGCCAGAATGCGATGCTTGCTGCCTTCGGGGAGCATTTAGTTGCATTCGGCAGCGAAGAGGATTTAAGTCCCACCCTAGGTGCGCCAAAGAATTACGGTAGCGCCGGGGTCCACCCTAATCGGTGATGTCACATCGCACGATTGGAAGGCGTCCTTATACAGTGTGTAGTAATCCGCTGTAGACGCGTGGCTTTTCTTCCTTTCCCGCTTGCTATCGCGGTTTGAAACGAAGATTGTTCAGGTTCAACCTAGGAGGCCACATCAGCGCTGAAGCTCGTATTAACGAGGATATTCGAGTACCGGAAGTCCGCCTTGTAGGACCGAATGGTGAGCAGGTGGGCGTTGTCCGCACCGGTGACGCACTCAAGCTCGCTTACGAAGCAGACCTTGACCTGGTTGAGGTTGCTCCGCGAGCAAAGCCGCCGGTCGCCAAGATTATGGACTACGGCAAGTTCAAGTACGAACAAGCCCAGAAGGCACGCGAGGCTCGAAAGAACCAGCAGCAGACTGTGGTCAAGGAGCAGAAGTTCCGTCCGAAGATTGATGACCACGACTACGAAACCAAGAAGAACAACGTTGTTCGTTTCTTGGAGAAGGGTTCGAAGGTCAAGGTCACGATTATGTTCCGTGGCCGTGAACAGTCTCGTCCAGAACTGGGATTCCGCCTGTTGGAGCGTCTGGCCGCCGATGTCGAAGAGTACGGCACCGTCGAGTCTCGCCCGAAGCAGGACGGTCGCAACATGACTATGGTCCTGGGGCCGGTTCGGAATAAGGGTAAGAAGTAACCGACCTGACCAGAAATGGTTGTAAACGAGATTTTTGCGCCACGAGCGTCAAAGATCGGTAGGGGAGAGTTTTAACATGAAGCAGAAGACCCACAAGGGCACCGCAAAGCGCATCAAGGTTACCGGTTCCGGCAAGCTGCGCCGCGAGCAGGCTAATCGCCGCCACCTCCTGGAGGGCAAGCCGTCCACTCGTACCCGTCGCCTGAAGGGCACCACGGACGTTGCTAAGTCGGACGTCAAGCGCGTCAAGCGTCTGCTGGGCAAGGCTTAGTTTTTCAAGCCTCGTCCCAGGGCAATCGCCCTCTTAATTTCACTAGTTCTTAAAGACAACGAAAAGGAAGTATCACCGTGGCACGTGTGAAGCGGTCTGTTAACGCTAAGAAGAAGCGTCGCGAAGTTCTCGATTCCGCAAAGGGCTACCGTGGTCAGCGCTCCCGCCTGTACCGCAAGGCCAAGGAGCAGATGCTCCACTCCAAGACCTACGAGTTCCGCGATCGCCGCCACCGTAAGGGTCAGTTCCGTCGTCTGTGGATTCAGCGTATCAACGCTGCTGCCCGCGCTAACGACATCACCTACAACCGCTTCGTCCAGGGCCTGAACCTGGCTGGCGTTGAGGTTGACCGTAAGAACCTGGCTGAGATGGCTGTCAACGACCCACAGGCATTCGCTGCTCTGGTCAAGGTCGCTAAGGATGCTCTGCCGGAGGACGTCAACGCTCCTGCTGCTAAGTAAAGCAGCTACGAGGTAACTCGTACGTAGCGTCGGCAAGCGCCTGCGACCGGCAGTGCGCCTGCCAACATCTTTGAAAAACCACCGTCGATTGGGTTAACGAATAACCTCGACGGTGGTTTTTCGTATCCGCACTGGCCTGCTGGCGGTTATGAATCCCGAGCCGCATCACTAGGATTAATCACTATGAACTCTGCGCTGTACTTCAACGACGAGCCGTTTACTCCTCGCACCCCGCGAGTCTCGGCGGCTATTCAGCTCCACCGTGCGGCCAAGCGGAAGAAGGCCGGGCGCTTCCTCATCGAGGGCTTCAATTCCGTCGATGCGGCTATCCGCTCAGAGGCTGTCGTAGAAATTTTCGTCACCGCTGCCGCCGCCGAGCAGTTCCGCGAGCTGCTCACGGGGTATCTCGAATCGGGGACGCAGCGTAAGTCTGTTTCGCTTATCGACGCCGCCGCCGCCCGCTCTTTGAGCGAAACTGTCACCACCACCGGACTCTTCGCCGTCTGCGACACCAATGCGGTGTCCACTTCGTTGGAAGAGGCGATTGAGGTTGGAAAGCAGTCCGGCTGTTTGGTGATTCCGGTGGAGTGCAATGACCCGGGTAATGTCGGCACGATTGTGCGTATGACTGATGCTCTCGGCGCTGGCGCGGTTATCCTTGCTGGCGATTCGGTTGACCCGTTGAATTCTAAGGCCGTGCGTTCCTCGGCAGGTTCTGTTTTTCATACCCCTGTCGCACGCGAGCGCGATATTGACGTCGTTATGGAGAAAGTTAGGGAAGCGGGCTTTACCACCCTCGCCACGGCGATGGATGGCGCTCTCACGCTCGGCGTTGATGCGCTTCCCGACGGTCCCGTCGCCTGGCTTTTCGGCAACGAAGCCCATGGCCTGTCGGAGGAGATTACGGCCTCGGCGGGGGCAAGTGTGTCCATCCCGATTAAGGGCGAGGCAGAGTCGTTGAACCTCGCCACCGCAGCGGCCATGTGCCTGTGGGAGACGGTCCGGGGTAAGTAGGAAACCTCGATGGTGAGGTGCGTGCACGTGTGCAGTTATCCTCGACTATGATTGTTCCATCACAAGAACTGATAGTCCTATATAGAAGTGGTTGACACGTGAGCGATTCGCCAAATCCTATCGATCTTTCCGAGGACGCCCTCCAGGCGGCTGCGCAGAAGGCCACGGGTGCCTTTGATGCTGCCGGCAACCTGGATGAGCTTTCTGCCGCCCGCCGTGAGCACTTGGGGGATGAAGGCTACATTCCGCAGGCTCGCCGCGCGCTGGGCTCCATTCCGAAGGCTGAGCGCAAGGATGCTGGTCGTCGCGTAAATGTTGTTCGCGGAGCCGTCGAAAAGCACTATGCTGAGCGTCTTGCAGTGCTGGAGGAAGAGGAAAACGCGCGTCGCCTGGTCGCGGAGCGTATCGACGTGTCGGTGGACACCACGCAGAGTCAGCGTGGCGGTATGCACCCAATTACCATCCTGTCCGAGCAGATTGGTGACATCTTCGTGGGCATGGGCTGGGAAGTTGCCGAGGGTCCGGAGGTGGAAGCCGAATACTTCAACTTTGACGCGCTGAACTTCCTGCCGGATCACCCGGCTCGTACTCTGCAGGATACTTTCCACATTGCGCCGGAAGGATCCAAGCAGGTACTGCGTACGCACACCTCGCCGGTCCAGGTTCGCACTCTGCAGTCACGTGACCTGCCGATTTACGTTATCTGCCCGGGCCGTACCTTCCGCACCGATGAGCTCGACGCCACCCACACCCCGGTCTTCCACCAGGTGGAGGGACTCGCTGTGGACAAGGGGCTGACCATGGGGCACCTGCGCGGCACGCTGGATCACATGGCAAAGGCGCTGTTCGGTCCGGAGACCAAGACCCGCATGCGCACCAACTACTTCCCGTTCACTGAGCCGTCCGCTGAGGTTGACGTCTGGTTCCCGAATAAGAAGGGCGGCGCAGGCTGGATCGAGTGGGGTGGCTGCGGCATGGTCAACCCGAACGTGCTGCGTGCCTCCGGTATTGACCCGGAGGTGTACTCGGGCTTCGCGTTCGGCATGGGCCTGGAGCGCACCCTGCAGTTCCGCAATGGCCTGACCGACATGCGCGACATGGTCGAAGGCGATGTCCGCTTCACGCAGCCGTTCGGTATCCGCGGCTAATTCACTGACCTACAGATAGGAGTTTTACTTACATGTTCATTCCACAGTCGTGGGTCACTGAAATCGTTCGCGGCCCAGAGAACACCATCAACCCGGACTGGTCCGTTACCCCGGACGAGTTGGATGAGGGCTTTGTCCGCGTTGGTTTTGAAACCGAGGGGCACGAGCCGCTGGAGAAGGTCGAGGGGCCGCTGGTTTTCGGTCGCGTCGACCACATTGAGGAGCTCGAGGGCTTTAAGAAGCCAATTCGCTTCTGTCAGGTCAATGTCGGTGATGCCAATGGCACCGGCGAGCTGCAGGAGATTATTTGTGGTGCCCGCAACTTCGAAGAGGGCTCCATTGTTATCGTCGCGCTGCCGGGCTGCGTGCTGCCGGGTGGGTTCGAGATTTCCGCACGGAAGACTTACGGCAAGGTTTCCAACGGCATGCTCTGCTCCGAAGCTGAGCTGGGTATGACCGATTCCTCCGCCGGTATTCTGACGCTGCCGTCGGCCCCAGCTGAGCTGGGTTCGTGCGCCAAGGAGTTCATCGGTCTCGATGACGAGAAGTTCGAGGTCAACATCACTCCGGACCGCGGTTACGCGCTGTCGGCCCGCGGTCTGGGCCGCGAGATTTGCTCCGCCTTCAACCTCGACTTCGCCGATCCGGCCAAGGTCAACGAGCTGCCGGTGGAAGGAGAGGTCCTGAACGTCACCATCGACGAGGACACCGACACCCGCCGCTTTGGTCTGCGCCGTGTCACCGGCATCGACCCGAACGCAGAGACCCCGTGGTGGATGCGCCGCCGCCTGCTGCTGGCTGGTCAGCGTCCGGTCAACGTGGCCACGGACGTCACCAACTACGTGATGCTGCTGCTCGGTCAGCCGATGCACGCTTTTGACGGCTCCAAGATCGCTGGTGGCCTGCACATCCGCAACGCTAAGGCCGGCGAGACTCTGACCACTCTCGACCACGTGGACCGCAAGCTCGACCCGGCGGACGTTGTCATCTGCGACGACAACGGTATTCAGTCGCTGGCCGGCATCATGGGTGGTCTCACCTCCGAGATCGCCGACGACACCACCGATGTTGTCTTCGAGGCCGCCAACTGGTCGCCGCTGCACGTCTTCCGCAGTGGTCGCCGCCACAAGCTGAGCTCTGAGGCTTCACGACGTTTCGAGCGCGGCGTGGACACCGCTCTGGTCGAGCCGGCTTTGGATCTGGCCTGCCAGCTGCTCGCTGACATCGCCGGCGGCACTATCGACACTGGTCGCACCCTGCTCGGTGAGGTTGCCGCCATGCCGACTATTGACTTTGCCGTCAACCGCGCCAGCGAAGTTGCGGGCGTTGATTACCCGCGTGAGACCGTCATTGGACGCCTGCGCGAGGTCGGTTGCGAGGTCGTCGACAACGGTGACCGCCTGGCTGTCACTCCGCCGACCTGGCGCTCGGACCTGACCATGTCCGCTGACCTGGTTGAGGAAATCCTGCGTCTGGAAGGTCTGGAAGACATTCCGGTTATCCTCCCAATCGCCCCGGCCGGTCGCGGTCTGACTGAGCGTCAGCTGCGTCGCCGCTTCGTCGGTCACGCGCTGGCTCACAATGGCTACCTGGAGATTCTGCCGACACCGTTCATTGCCAACGATGTCTTCGACGTCTGGGGCCTGGACGCTGATGACCCGCGTCGTAACACCGTCAAGGTCATCAACCCGTTGGAGTCCGACCACGCTCAGCTGGGCACGACTCTGCTGCCGTCCATGCTTGAATCGCTGAAGCGCAATGTTGCTCGCGGCCAGGTCGACCTGTCGCTCTACGGTGTGGAGCAGGTTTCCATCGAGCGCGGTAACGGTGTCTCGCCGATGCCGTCTACCGCGGGTCTGCCGAGCGAGGCCGAGCGCGCCGAGCTGCTGGAGTCGCTGCCGGAGCAGCCGCTGCACGTCGCCACTGTCGCCTGCGGTCGTATCCGCCTGGATAGCCCGTGGGGTGACGAGGCCGCGTACACCGTCGCGGACGCCATCGAAGCCGCGCGCATTGTTGCCCGCGCTGCCAATGTCGAGCTGGAGATCCGCAATGCTGAGGTGCTGCCGTGGCACCCGGGCCGCTGCGCTGAGCTGCTTGTCGACGGTCACGTCGTCGGCCACGCCGGTGAGCTGCACCCGAAGGTATGCAAGGACGCTGGTCTGCCGGAGCGCACCTGCGCGATGGAGATTAATCTCGATGCGTTGCCAGTTACTGAGCATCTGCCGGCGCCGGTACTCAGCCCGTTCCCGGCTGTCCACCAGGACGTCGCGCTTGTTGTCAGCGATGAGGTCTCCGCCGCAGAGGTGGAGAAGACTCTGGTGGAGGGTGCCGGTGAGCTCCTCGAATCCATTCGTATCTTCGATGTTTACCGTTCCGAGCAGATGGGCGAAGGCGTTCGCTCACTGGCGTACTCCCTGCGTTTCCGCGCGCCGGACCGTACGCTGAAGGAAGAGGAAGCTTCCGCAGCTCGCGAGGCGGCCATTGAGCTGGCCACTACCCGTCACGGCGCTCAGCTGCGCGGCTAAAAGGGGAGACCCCGGGGAGAGATACCCATGATTGGCAACTTGCGGCACCGCGACAACAGGCTGGATAGCGCAGAGGTGCGAGAGCAGCGCGTTGGGGCGTGCGCGGTGAGCAGCGCGAAGTCTGCGGCGACTGTGGCGGCAGCTGCTGTCACGGCAGGTCTGTTGCTCACCGGCGTGCCGAGTGCGGCTGCGCTGGTTGGCGGGGAGGCTGCTGCGCCTAGTGTGGCGGCGGACTCCGTGGTGTCAATCATGGTCCAGACCAGTCCCCATACCGGAAACTTTTGCACGGGAACTGCAATCGCCCCGCAGTGGGTAATGACCGCAGCCCACTGCGTGCGTGATGTCCCGCAGCAGGTTGGGGAAGTCGAGGTCGGTTTCGGTCCGGATGCCCGGCGTGTACCGATTGATCGCTGGGAGATTGCACCCACCGGTGACGTAGCGCTTGTTCACCTTGCGGGCGACGCAGCTCTTCCGGAGTATCCCGCAATGGAACGTCGTCAAGCGTTTTCGGAGCAAGAAACGGCAGGCACGGTCTATGGGCGATCGCTGCTCGGCGATGTTGCGGACGGCACGCTGCCGTCGGCGACCGTCACCGCTTCGATGTGTCCGGTGAAGTATCAACAATGCGTGCGGGAAGACTCCGTGTTGGCGCGCATGGAGCGCCCCGCGGCGTTGCAGGTGGGCGATTCGGGCGGACCGCTTTTTATCGACGGCCAGCTAGCGGCGGTGTTCTCGGGCGCGGTGGCTTTTGATGGCAGCGTGGCACCGGAGGAGTCGGGTTACTATCTCTACACCACGACGTCATCGGTGGCGCAGTGGGCAGATGGCGTGATGAGTCAGGTGCCAAGCGTCGTAGTTGAATAGTCCGGCGTTGAGTAATCCGGCGCGCTGATTGAATGGCCGGCTCGGCGAACCAGATGTATGTACCGACGACGGCGTTATATTCATAATTCACTCACGTCACATCGATAGAATTCCAGCACTTTGGCAACGAATTCTATGAATATCTTGCAACGCAGTGAATAAAAGTGTTGAATGTTTGGCATGAGTATTTCCGTTGCCATTGCTGGTGCGACCGGTTACGCAGGAGGAGAGATCCTCCGCCTCCTGTTGTCGCACCCGGCGTATCTTTCCGGCGAACTGACCATCGGCGCACTAACGGGAGCATCCAACGCGGGTGCTCGTGTGGGCGATATTATGCCTCATGTGGCACCTTTGGCTGACCGCCGTATTGAGCCGACTAATGGTGACACACTCGCTGGGCATGACGTGGTGTTCCTCGGTCTGCCCCACGGTCATTCGGCTGCGATTGCAGAGCAGTTGGGCGATGACACGGTGATTATTGACTGCGGCGCGGATTTCCGCCTGCAGGATGCCGACGAGTGGGAGCACTACTACGGCTCGGAGCACGCCGGTACCTGGACTTACGGTATTCCGGAGCTGCCGGGCAACAGGGAAGTAGTGGCTGCTTCCAAGCGTATTGCTGTGCCGGGTTGTTTCCCCACTGGCGGGACTATTACGGCACTGCCGGCAGTTGCAAAGGGCCTGGTCGAGCCGGATCTGTCCGTTGTTTCTATCACCGGTACCTCTGGTGCGGGCAAGAAGGCAGCTGTGCCCCTGCTCGGGTCCGAGGTCATGGGCAATCTCCGCGCCTACAACACTGCGGGCAAGCACCGCCACACCGCAGAGTTCCTACAAAACCTCAAGCCGTACGCAGAGGCTCTCACCGTCAGCTTCACGCCGGTGCTCGCTCCGACGTCGCGCGGCATTCTCACCACCATCACCGCTCCGCTTGTCGACGGGGTGACGGAGGCAACCGCACGGGAGGCCTACCTCGAGTTCTACAAGGGTGAGCCGTTTGTGCAGGTGTTGGCCGAAGGGCTGCAGCCGCAGACGCAGTCGGTAATTGGCTCTAACTTGGTTCAGATTCAGGTTGAGGTAGCTGAACGCGCCAAGCGTCTGGTGCTGACCTCGGCGATTGACAATCTGACAAAGGGCACCGGTGGTGCCGCAGTTCAGTGCATGAATTTGGTTACTGGACAGAATGAAACTGCAGGACTTCCATTGGTAGGAGTTGCCCCATGATGAAGGAAGAAAAAGAAGGTCTCGTCAACGTCGCTGGTGACGAAGGCGGCGTATGTGCACCTCAGGGGTTCGTGGCCAGTGGTGTCATTGCAGGCATCAAGGTCAGCGGAAACCCGGACATGGCGCTCATCGTAAACCAGGGGCCGGAGAAGACTGCCGCGGCTGTCTTTACTACCAACCGTGTCCAGGCTGCGCCGGTGACGGTATCCAAGAAGCACATCGCTGACGGCAAGCTGTCCGCTGTGGTGCTGAACTCGGGCAATGCCAACGCCTGCAATGGTCAGCCGGGTATTTCCGACGCCCTCGAAGTCTGCCAGAAGGTCGCAGATGAGCTCGGCGTCGATGTTACCGAGATTGGTACCTGCTCCACCGGCTTGATTGGTGACCGGCTGCCGATGGACATTGTTCTGGCAGGTGTGCCGAAGCTTTGTGAGAATCTGGGCAGCGATGCCGCCGCAGGTACGGCTGCAGCAGAAGCCATCTTGACCACTGACTTGGTGGCAAAGCAGGCCGTTGCGCATGGTGACGGATTCACTGTCGGCGCTATGGGCAAGGGTGTTGGCATGATTAGCCCGTCGATGGCCACGATGCTCGGTGTGATTACGACGGATGCGTCGGTAAGCGCAGAAATGGCGCACGAGGCTATTGCCAAGGCGAGCGAGGTTACGTTTAACCGCCTAGATATTGATGGCTCCACATCCACCAATGACACCGTCATCATCTTGGCTAACGGCGCCTCTGGTGTGAAGCCCTCGCAGGAGGAGCTCGACCAGGCAGTGCTCAGTGTGTGTGATTCCATCGCACGCCAGATGCAGTCGGACGCCGAAGGTGTGACCAAGCGTGTGTCCGTGACCGTGCGTGGCACCGGTGGCGCGGAAGATGCCCTGGTAGCTGCTCGAATCATCGGCCGCGACAACCTCTTCAAGTGTGCGATGTTCGGTTCGGACCCGAACTGGGGTCGTGTGCTGGCGGCTGTCGGCACTGCACCGGTGGATATGGATCCGGAGCACATCACTGTTTCCTTCAACGGTCATGTAGTCTGTCGCGATACCGGTGGCACGCCTGATGCTCGTGAAGTGGATCTCTCCGGCAAGGACATTGCCGTGGAGGTTGACCTCGGTACTGGTAATCCGGAAGAGGCCACGATTCGTACGACTGACCTTTCCCACGACTACGTTCACATCAACTCGGCATATTCGTCGTAAAGGTTTTGAGGAGACTCTGCAATGGTTCACCAGTTGACCGAAGGGCTGTCCTTCGAACAGCGGGCACATGTGCTGGCGGAAGCACTGCCGTGGCTGCAGCACCACCGCGACAAGATTGTGGTGGTCAAGTACGGCGGTAACGCGATGACCGACCTGAAACTGAAGAAGGCCTTCGCGCAGGACATGGTTTTTCTGCGCACCGTGGGGGTGAAGCCGGTGGTTGTCCACGGTGGCGGCCCCCAAATTTCGTCGATGCTCAAGCGCCTGGGGCTGGAAGGAGAGTTCCGAGGCGGTTTCCGCGTCACGACTCCGGAGGTCATGGAAATTGTCCGCATGGTGCTCTTCGGGCAGGTCGGCCGCGAACTGGTGAACCTCATCAACGCCTACGGCCCCTATGCAGTGGGTACCTCTGGTGAGGACGGTGGCCTGTTCACCGGTACTCGACGCACGGTAAATGTCGGTGGCAAGGAGACAGATATCGGGCTGGTTGGCAATATCACCGAGGTGCACTCGGAAACGCTATTGGACCTGATTGATGCCGGACGTATTCCGGTGGTCTCTACGATTGCGCCGTCCGCTGATGGCAAAGAGGTCTACAACATCAACGCCGACACGGCAGCAGGCGCACTGGCATCGGCAATTAACGCGAACCGTTTGGTGATTCTGACTAATGTCGAGGGTCTCTACACGGATTGGCCGAACCGCGATTCGCTGGTGTCGAAGATTTCCACTTCGCATCTGCGAGAAATCCTTCCGACGCTGGATTCCGGAATGATTCCGAAGATGGAGTCCTGCCTGAACGCAGTAGATCGGGGAGTGCCTGCAGCCCACGTTATCGACGGCCGCCAGCCACACTCGGTGCTGCTGGAGCTGATGACTTCCGGCGGTATCGGCACAATGGTAGAGCCCGGATAAGGCAGAAAAGACTGACAAGAATTTAGCTACACACGTTAGGCAGGTCGAAAGACGACATGAGCGACTTCAAGCAGCAGTGGCAACACACGATGATGAACAATTACGGCACGCCGCGCATTGAGCTTGTGCAGGGTAAGGGCGCTATTGTCACGGATTTCGAGGGCAAGGAATACCTGGACCTGCTCGCCGGTATTGCAGTCAACGCGTTGGGTCACGCACATCCGGCAATCGTGGAAGCTGTGTCCAAGCAGATTTCCACGATGGGGCACGTGTCCAACATCTTCGCCTCTGAGCCGCCGCTGGCACTGGGCGAGAAGCTCATTGAGCTCACTGGCTGGGACACTGATGACACCCGGATTATGTTCTGCAACTCCGGCACCGAGGCCAATGAGGCCGCGTTCAAGCTGGCACGTTTGACGGGACGCAACCGCATTATCGCGACCCACCACGGGTTCCATGGCCGCACCATGGGCGCACTTGCCATGACCGGTCAGCCGGACAAGCGCACCCCGTTCGAACCGATGCCGGGTGGAGTCGAGTTCGTGCCCTACGGTGACATTGATTTCCTCACCAAGACCATCGAATCCGATCCGTTGGGTGTCGCCGCGGTGATTCTGGAACCAATTCAGGGTGAGACCGGTGTGGTCGCACCGCCAGAGGGGTACCTCGCTGCCGTCCGCGAACTGACCAAGCGCTTCGACGTTCTCATGATTGTCGACGAAGTACAGACCGGCATTGGCCGTACCGGCCAGTGGTTTGCCCACCAGCACGATGGCATCGTGCCGGACGTTATGACCCTGGCGAAGGGGCTCGGCGGCGGCCTGCCGCTGGGTGCTGTCATCGCTAACGGCCGCGCAGCGGAACTGTTCACTCCTGGTGCGCACGGCACCACCTTTGGTGGCAATCCGGTCTGTGCCGCTGCCGGCCTGGCCGTCATCGAGACGCTGGAAGAGGAAAAGCTGCTCAACCGAGTCACTGAGAAGGGCAAGGTCCTGGCTCGCAAGCTTGCGTCGTTAAGCCATGTCGATCACGTGCGTGGTCGCGGTTTCATGCTTGGACTGGTGCTGTGCGAGAACCTGGCGAAGGAAGCGGTTAACGCCGGTTATGAGCGTGGTGTCATTCTGAACGCTCCGCAGGCGAATGTGCTGCGTATTGTGCCTCCGTTGAACCTCAGTGATGAGGAAGTCAACCGCGCCGTCGAGTTGATTGATGCCTGCCTGAACGACGCCGCCGAGGCTGTCGCTAACAAAGGAAGGAATTAGGAACTGATGCTCCGTCATTTTCTCGCCGATGATGACCTGACTCCACAGGAGCAGGCTGAGGTGCTGCAGTTGGCTGCAGAGCTGAAGGTAGCGCCGTACTCCCGACGTCCGTTTGAGGGGCCACAGTCGGTTGCGGTGCTGTTCGACAAGACGTCGACTCGTACCCGTTTCTCCTTCGACGCTGGTATCGCAGCTCTGGGCGGCAACGCGATTGTGGTCGAAACCGGTAACTCGCAGATGGGCAAGGGCGAAACCTACCAGGACACCGCTGCTGTGCTCAGCCGCTTTGTCTCGGCAATTGTCTGGCGCACCTACGCGCAGTCCGGTTTGGAGGCCATGTCTGAAACCGCGACGGTGCCGATTGTCAACGCGCTTTCCGACGAGTTCCACCCGTGCCAGATTCTCGCTGACCTGCAGACCATCATCGAGCACAAGTGCCCGGAGGAAGGCCAGACGGGACTGCGTGGCAAGAAGGCTGTGTACTTCGGCGATGGTGCCAACAACATGGCCAACTCCTACCTCGTGGGCTTCGCCACCGCAGGTCTGGACGTCACCATCTGTGCACCGGAGGACTTCCAGCCGGAGCAGGTCTACGTCGACCGTGCCAAGAAGGTCGCGGAGCAGACCGGTGCGGCCGTGTCCGTGACCGCGGACGTCGATGAGGCCATTGCCGGTGCCGACGTTGTCATCACCGATACCTGGGTCAGCATGGGGCAGGAGAACGACGGCCTGGATCGGCGTACTCCGTTCCTGCCGTACCAGGTCAACGCTGAGCTGATGGCCAAGGCAAATGAGGATGCCATCTTCCTGCACTGCCTGCCGGCATACCGCGGCAACGAAGTTACCGCCGAGGTCATCGATGGCCCGCAGTCGGTAGTCTTCGACGAGGCGGAAAACCGCATGCACGCTCAGAAGGCGTTGCTGACCTGGCTGGTGGAGAGGCAGTAAGGTCATGACCGCAGCACAACCAGGTTCTCGCACAGCTAGGCAGACGCGCATCGCTGACCTGCTGGCGCAGCATCACGTGTCCAGTCAGGTTCAGCTCGTCGAGCTGCTTGCCGACGAAGGCATTGAGATTGCGCAGGCGACGTTGTCCAGAGACCTCGATGAGCTGGGAGCCCGAAAGATTCGCGATGGAGCCAACGGTTCGCGGTATTCCATCGTCGAAGATGCACTCGCTGTCTCCAGCGGGGCAGTGGCCAGGATGCGGCGCGTTTTAGACGAGCTGCTGGTCTCCATTGATCATTCGGGCACCATCGCGGTTGTGCGTACACCACCGGGAGCCGCACAGTATCTAGCCAGTGTGATTGACCGTGCGGGACTCAAAGAAATCGTTGGCACAATTGCGGGAGATGACACCGTAATGTGCCTGGCTAGAGAACCACTTTCCGGCGCTGACCTAGCCCAGCGTCTAGCCGCCGGAACGAACCAGTAAACTATTCCACGAAATGCTTTAAAGCACCGATTAAAGGAGCGCTTACCCTATGACCAACCGGGTTATTCTTGCTTACTCTGGTGGCCTCGACACCACCGTTGCTATTCCGTACCTCAAGGAAATGACCGACGGCGAGGTCGTCGCAGTTTCCATCGATGTCGGACAGGGCGGCGAGGACATGGAGTCCGTGCGTCAGCGCGCTCTGGACGCCGGCGCTGTCGAAGCTGTCGTTGTCGACGCTAAGGACGAGTTTGCCGAGGAGTACTGCCTGCCGACCATTAAGGCCAATGGTCTCTACATGAAGCAGTACCCGCTGGTTTCTGCACTGTCTCGCCCGCTGATTGTTAAGCACATGGCGAAGGCCGCAGAGGAGTTTGGTGGCACTCACGTCGCACACGGCTGCACCGGTAAGGGCAATGACCAGGTCCGTTTCGAGGTTGGTTTCGCTAACACCGCCCCGGATCTGAAGATTATTGCACCGGCTCGTGACTTCGCTTGGACCCGCGACAAGGCTATTGCCTTCGCTGAGGAGAAGGGTCTGCCAATTGAGCAGTCCAAGTCCTCTCCGTTCTCCATTGACCAGAACCTCTTCGGTCGCGCCATTGAGACCGGCTACCTGGAGGACCTGTGGAACGCACCGACCAAGGATGTCTACGCGTACACCGAGGATCCGACCCTGAACTTCAGCTCCCCGGACGAGGTCATCATCTCCTTCGAGGACGGTAAGCCGACTGCCATCGACGGCAAGAAGGTTTCCGTGCTTGAGGCCATCGAAGAGATGAACCGCCGCGCTGGTGCTCAGGGCATCGGTCGTCTGGACATGGTTGAAGACCGCCTGGTCGGCATTAAGTCCCGCGAGATCTACGAGGCTCCGGGCGCAATTGCCATCATGACCGCACACGCAGCGCTCGAGGACGTCACCGTTGAGCGTGAGCTGGCTCGTTACAAGCGCCAGGTCGAGGGCGAGTGGGCCAACCTGGTCTACGACGGCCTGTGGTTCTCGCCGCTGAAGCGCGCGCTGGATGCCTTCATCGAGGAGTCCCAGAAGGGCGTTTCCGGTGACATCCGCATGGTCATGCACGCAGGTCACTGCAACGTCAACGGTCGTCGCTCGAACACCTCGCTGTACGACTTCAACCTGGCTACCTACGACGAGGGCGACACCTTCGACCAGACCCTGGCTCGCGGTTTTGTCGAGCTGCACGGCCTGTCCTCGAAGATGGCCGCAAAGCGCGACTTCAAACTGTAAAGATTCTCCAGAGCGACTAGAGCGAAAGGCCTATTGGAAAAAACAATGGTCGAAAAGCACGGTACCAACGAAGGCTCCCTGTGGGGCGGCCGCTTTGCCGGTGGCCCGTCCGAGGCGATGGCCGCATTGAGCAAGTCCACCCATTTTGACTGGGTGCTCGCGCCTTACGACGTTCTTGCGTCCAAGGCTCACGCCCGAGTTCTGCATGCCCGTGGGCTGCTCAGCGATGCCGACTTTGACACCATGATCGAAGGCCTTGATCAGCTCGGTCGCGACGTTGCCTCCGGCGAATTTGGTCCAGAGCCGACGGATGAGGACGTCCACGGTGCCATGGAGCGCGGTCTGATTGATCGCGTCGGCCCGGAGGTCGGCGGTCGCCTGCGCGCTGGTCGTTCCCGCAATGACCAGGTGGCAACTCTGTTCCGCATGTGGCTGCGCGATGCCGTGCGCGGCGTTGCACTGGATGTCACTGACCTGGTTGCCGCCCTGGTGGCTCAGTCCAAGGCACATCCGGATGCCATCATGCCGGGCAAGACCCACTCCCAGGCAGCGCAGCCGGTATTGCTGGCCCACCAGTTGCTGGCTCACGCGCATCCGCTGCTGCGCGATCTGGACCGCATCCGCGATCTCGACCGTCGACTGGCTGTGTCCCCGTACGGTTCTGGTGCGCTCGCAGGGTCCTCGCTGCACTTGGATCCGGAAGCCATTGCTGAAGAGCTCGGCTTCGACTCTGCCACGGACAACTCCATTGACGGCACTTCTTCGCGTGACTTCGCCTCTGAGGCGGCATTCGTCTTCGCCCAGATTGCCGTGGACATGTCTCGCCTGGCAGAGGAAATCATCTACTGGGCCACCCCAGAGTACGGTTACGTCACTCTGGCTGATGCCTGGTCGACTGGATCCTCCATCATGCCGCAGAAGAAGAACCCGGACGTGGCAGAGCTGACCCGCGGTAAGACCGGTCGCCTGATCGGTAATCTTGCAGGGCTCATGGCCACGCTGAAGGCTCAGCCGCTGGCCTACAACCGCGACCTCCAGGAGGACAAGGAGCCTCTGGTGGACTCGGTCGAGCAGCTAACCCTACTGCTTCCGGCTTTGACCGGTCTAGTGGCAACGCTGACCTTCCACGAAGACCGTCTGCGCGAGCTCGCTCCGGCTGGCTACACCCTGGCCACGGACTTGGCTGAGTGGCTGGTCCGCGAGGGCGTACCGTTCCGCGACGCTCACGAGGCATCCGGCCAGTGTGTCCGCATCGCAGAGTCCAAGGGCGGTATCGGTCTGGACGAGCTTTCCGACGAGGACCTCGCCGGTGTCCACCCGGCACTGACTCCGAAGGTCCGTGAAGTGCTGACTATCGACGGCGCTGTGGCTTCCCGCGATACTCGCGGCGGCACTGCGGGTGTCCGTGTTGCAGAGCAGCTCGCTCGCGTCGACGAGAAGAACACTGAGCTAAAGCAGTGGGCTGAAAAGCCGGTTCGCGGCTAAAACTGGCAAAGCTGGCAACCTGCTAGCTCAGCTAACGCAGCTAATTAATCGGTGTACGGTCAATCGACCGCACGCCGATTTTTTACAGCCCGGGGGGGGGAGAGTAGAAAAACCAGCAACCCGACAACTGATGACCCGGTAACTAGCAACCCGAAAAATTACGGGCTCCACGTGCGAATACGGGCTGCAAATGTGAAACTGTGTAAGTTTATGACACTTTCAGGCCATTTTTCGGGCCATTTTTGTCATAAACGTAGTCAGTAACTCGGCTCGACCCGCCGCCGCCAGTCATAAACGCAGTCAGTAACTCGGATCGATCCGACGCCACCAGTAACCTTGTAATGCCAGGGTGCCCCCCCCGAAGTGACGCAGATTACTGATTATTTCTATATCTGTTGCCAGGTTTGGCCGGGTCTCTTACCATAATTTCATGGCGGAAAGTACGCGGTCGAGCGGTGGAAATCGCAGCTCACGAGATAAAAATAAAAATCAGAGTGGTAGCAAGAAAGGGTGCATGGGCCCGGGGGCAATTCTTGCAGTCATTTTGATTGTCATCGCGGCTGTTGCAGTCTATGTCGGTCGCGGCGGTAGTATTCCAGGTTTTTCTGGTGGCAGCTCCGGAGGAAACCGTGATTTCTTCGGTGGTGAAAAGACCGTCGTCAAGGCGATTGTTGGCTCTGAGAAAAAGCCCTTCTTCGAAGACAAAGAGGTCCAGAAGGCTCTTGCCTCTCACGGCTATGTGGTGGAAGTAAAGACGGCGGGTTCGCGTCGGATGGCCACGGATGTGGATCTGGATTCCTTCGACTTGGCATTCCCGTCGTCGGCACCGGCAGCGGAGAAAATTGCCGAGAAAATGAGCGGCGCTGAGCGGTACGACGTCTTCTACACACCGATGGCGATCGCTACTTTCGACAACATCTTGCAGGCATTGGCGCGGGAAAATGTTGCTCGTCAACAGGGCACTGCGTGGCAGGTAGATATGGCAGCGCTGGCCACGATGCAGCACGACAATGTCCGCTGGCGTGACTTCGCGGAGAACGATTATCCGTCGCCGCGCACGGTGCAGATGTCCACGACGGACATTCGTTCGTCGAACTCGGCCGCGATGTACTTGTCGCTCATGTCTTGGATTACCAATGAAGGCCGGATTGTGTCTGACAGTGGGCAGGTCAATGCGGTCTTGCCGGAGCTCACCCCTCTGTTCACCGGCCAGGGGTACACGGAATCCTCGTCGGCTGGTCCATTTTCGGACTACCTCTCGCAGGGTGTCGGTTCGAAGCCAATGGTGATGGTTTACGAGTCGCAGTTCCTGGGGGAGAACAGTGCCCCGAACAGCCGGTTGAAGCCGGAAATGCGCCTGGCGTATCCATCGCCGACGATTCTGAGTACTCACGTGGCGCTGGGTTTTAACGACAATGGAGCTGCGGTCGCACGGCTCCTCGCCGAAGACCCTGAGCTTCAGAAGCTGGCGGCCAAGCACGGTTACCGCTCCAGCCAGCCTGAGGCGATGGAGGAATTCCAGACGCAGTTGAAGACGGGCCAGGAGGTTTCCACCGATTTTGTGGACTCCATTGATCCGCCGAGTTTCGACATCCTCGAGCAGCTTATTGAGGGTGTTTCCCGTGGATACCAGAGCCCGCCGAGGCCGGAAACGGAAGAGGGGTAAAGCCGAATGAACATGTATAAGGCACTAACTGCCCTCCGCAAAATGCTTCTTGGCCTCGTCGGTGTGCTCGGCATCTTCGCTGTCGCGGCCTGCTCCGACGGTGGCCTGAACCTGCCGCTGGGCTCCGACGAGGAGAAGACCAACAAAGTCGACGTCGATTCTGACCTCAAGGGCTCGACCATGCGTATCGCCGGGGCCACGGAGCTTGCAGAGCTCCAGCCACTGATGCAAAAGGCCTCCGACGACCTCGGTTTTACGATTAACCTCGAGCTTGTCGACGGCACCGTGAAGAACAGCCACGCCCTTGTCGCAGACGAATTCGACAACCAATTTGATGCCACTTGGTTTGCTACCAACCGGTACGTTGATCTGCTCGGTGGGGCTGACAAGCTGGGCGAAGCCAAGAAAGTCGCCACCTCGCCGGTAGCCTTTGGTATCCATTCGGCGAAGGCTCGGGAGCTCGGTTGGGATACCAAGCAGCCGACGTGGGCTGAGATCGCGGAGGCTGCGTCGTCAGGCAAATTGACCTACGGCATGACCAACCCCGCGGAATCGAACTCGGGCTTTTCCGGTGTGGTGTCGGTTGCGACCGCGTTCGCCGACACCGGATCGGCGCTGACTACGGGGGATATCAACCGCACCACGCCTGAACTGCAGAAGTTCTTCGAGGGGCAGAAGATGACCTCGGGTTCGTCGGGGTGGCTGCGTGACAAGTTCCTGGATGAGTCGGACTCCGTCGATGCGCTCATCAACTATGAAGCTGTGTTGCAGCAGATGAATAAAGAGGGCGCTGACCTGGAAGTTGTTGTTCCGAGCGACGGTGTCATCAGTGCGGATTACCCGCTGACGCCACTAGCACAGCCCGCTAATGATCTCGCCGCGCGGCAGACGGAGGCACTCGGACAGTGGCTGGAAGCAAACTCGCAGGTTCTCGCCGACCACTTCCTGCGCCCGGTCTCCGATGACGCCAACCTGCCGGAAAGCATGACCAACAGCGTGATCATCGAGCTGCCTTTCCCGGGTGATCGCGCAGTCACGGATCGTCTCATTGAGGCGTACGACAACGACTTGCGCGTGCCCGGAGAGTCGGTCTTTGTTCTCGACACTTCCGGTTCAATGTTCGGGGAGCGCATCGCTGATCTACAGGCGACAATGCGCGCAATCGTCGACGGCAGTGCACGCACCGAAACGGGAAGCGTGGGATTGCGAAACCGTGAGATCGCGACGATCCTGCCGTTCAGTACGAGCGTCGGCGAGCCCACGACCACGACAATTGACGGCCCGGAATCGCGCGCGCAGCTCACCGCCGCCGTCGATGGTCTGTACGCAGAGGGCGAGACGGCGCTTTACGACGCACTGATTCAGGCCTTCGACCTTCTCGGCAGCTCGGATAAGAACTCCATCCCGTCTATCGTGGTGTTGACCGATGGTCAGGTGACGTCGGGCAAGAGCTTTGCGGAATTCCGTGATTTCTACCAGTCCAAGGGCGGGAATCTGCCGCCGGTATTCGTCATCCGCTATGGAGAGGCGGATCCGGGAGAAATGCAGGAACTTGCGAACCTGACTGGTGGTAAGGTCTTTGAATCCCGTGAGACCGAGCTTGCTGATGTGTTCAAGGAGATTCGTGGCTACCAGTAAATCCTCCGGCACTTCTTCTGGCGGTGGCTTTCTCAACAGTCCCGCCAACATTGTCGGGCTCATCCTTGCCATCGCCGTCGTGCTGCTGCACCTGACCGTGGGGCTTGGTTTCCTGTGGCCGGTTGTTGCGATTGCGGCGTGGGGAGCATCTGTTGCGCTGTTGCCGAGGCAGAGCAAAGGGGCGCAGAAGTCCGTTAGCTCGGCGCCGAAGCCTGAGATCCCACAGCGTCGCCCGCTCAATCCATCTGAGCTGCGTAGGAATCTTCACCGGACATTGGGCAGGCTTTTCGATGCCCAGCCTGGCGAAGCTCTTGGCAACGCCGCAAATGACCTGGGTGCGACGCTGGAATCCGTCCTGAGCGAGTGGAAGTATCTCAAAGATTATCCCGAGCAGAAGGTGGTCATCGGCGGCATTATCCAGGAGTACTTGCCGCAGACAGTCAACTCCTACCTCGCGGTCCCGGAGCGTCTGCGTCACAAAGCCGAGAATCCGGCTCGGGAATCCATCGACCTGCTGCATTCCGCGGTTCAGAAGATCCAGGATGCAATCGGTCAGGACAACCTGATTGCTTTGGAAGGTCAGCGTGACACCCTGGCAATTCAGTTCGGTAAGGTAGTGGACTATGAGCCTTGATCCGAAACTCCTTGATATCCTCGCTTGCCCGCGTGACAAGGGGCCGCTTGAATACCTCGAAGATGAGCAGGTGCTGGTCAATCCTCGCCTGAAGATCGCCTACCGCATCGACGAAGGCATTCCGGTCATGCTTTCCGACGAAGCTATCGCCTGGGACAAGTAATTGCCTTTCCCGCTTCCCGACGGCTACAGCGCCCTCGACCGCACTGTGCTGTCGGGAGCTCCCATTGAGGCTGCGAAGACACTGCTCGGCCGCGTAATTGTCATCCCCGCTGAGCATGTTATCGCCACCATCACGGAGGTCGAGGCCTATGGTGGCCCAGTTGACCAGCGCTATCCCGACCCGGCCGCGCACTGCTTCATGGGGCCAACCGCACGCAATCGCGCCATGTTTGGCCCGGCGGGACATTGGTATATCTACCGCTCCTACGGCATCCACTTTTGTGCCAATATCACCAGCGCTACGGACGGCACGGGCGGGGGAGTATTGGTCCGTTCCGTACGCATTGAGCAGGGCCTGGATGCGGTGCGCCGTCGCCGCGGTGAAAAGCCAGCAGTTGCGGGTCTCGGACGTGGTCCGGGCAATGTTGGTCAGGCGCTTGGCCTTGACTTAAATGACTATGGGGCAGATGCGCTGGATCCGTCGTCACGCGTGTTCGTGGCGCAGCCAGAGAGCATCAACCCGGATAAAGATGTCCACGCAGGCCCGCGTGTGGGCGTTCGGCGAGCGGCGAATCGGCCGTGGCGGCTGTGGCTTCCGGACGATTCCGTCTCAGCCTATCGTCGCCACAAGAAGGCCGTTGAGGAGTTCTAGGTCACCCTCGCGGTGAACGTCGGCAAGCGAGACGTTACGATAGGGGACGTGACTGAACAGAACATTATCGACGAACTACAGTGGCGTGGCCTGATTAATCAGTCCACCGATGTTGACGCGCTGCGCGAGGCGTGCGAAAACCCCATTACTCTGTATTGCGGTTTTGACCCAACTGGCGATTCGCTGCACGCGGGCCACCTGGTTCCGATGATTATGCTGCGTCGTTTCCAGCTGGCCGGTCACCACCCAATTGCGCTGGCCGGTGGCGCCACGGGCTTCATCGGCGATCCGCGTGATGTCGGTGAGCGTTCGATGCTCAGCCAAGACGCCATTGAGCACAACCTGGAGGCCATCAAGGGCCAGCTGCGTCGTTTTATTGACTTTGAGGGCGATGCCCCGGCGACAATGGTCAATAATGCGGACTGGACTATGAACATGTCCGTCATTGACTTCCTTCGCGATGTCGGCAAGAACTTCTCCCTCAACACCATGCTCGATCGCGACACTGTGAAGCGTCGCCTCGAGTCTGACGGTATCTCCTACACCGAGTTTTCCTACATGCTGCTGCAGTCCAACGACTACGTGCAGCTGCGCCGCAACTACGATTGCGTGCTGCAGATTGGCGGCGGTGATCAGTGGGGCAACATCGTCTCTGGTGTCGATTTGAACAGGCGTATCGACGGCGCCAAGGTGCACGGCCTGACCGTGCCGCTGGTGACCGATGCGCAGGGTCAGAAGTTCGGTAAGTCTACCGGTGGCGGCAAACTGTGGCTGGATGCTGAAAAGACCTCGCCGTACTCCTGGTACCAGTACTTCCTCAACGCTGGTGACTCGGTTGTTATTGACTACCTGCGTTGGTTCACCTTCCTGTCTCAGGAAGAGATTGCTGAGTACGAGGTCGCTGTTGCGGAGCGTCCGTTCAAGCGTGAGGCGCAGCGTCGTCTGGCTCAGGAGATGACCAACCTGGTTCACGGCGAAGAGGCCACCAAGGCAGTTGAGCTGGCAGCGCAGGCCCTGTTTGGGCGTGCTGAGCTGACCGAGCTGGACGAGGCCACCCTGGCAGGTGCCGTCTCGGAGACTGAGGTTGCGGAGATTGCTGAGGGCGAGCCGCGTACTGTTGTCGACCTTCTCGTCGCCGCGGGTCTTGCCAAGTCGAAGGGCGAGGCACGCCGCACCATTAAGGAAGGTGGCGCGTACGCCAATAACCAGCGCATCGAGGACGAAGCGTGGGAGCCGGCTGCCGAGGACCTGCTGCACGGCAAGTGGATTGTGCTGCGCCGCGGTAAGAAGAACTTCGCCGGTGTGAAGTTCGTGTAGGCGCTGGTTGGTCTTTGTGTAGGCGCGCTGCTAATCTCTCGATTAATTGGTGTTTATGCAGCTTGATTCCTTTTAGGTAGCTGGGCTAGGGCTCCGGGCAGGCTAGGGGATTGATGATTTCAGAATCATCTGCTCCTGGTCAGCTTGGAGCCTTAGTTGTTTTAAAGGGAGCGTAGAAGCCGAAGCAAAGGTGGTAGCGATGAGTCCAAGACATGAAAACCGTGCTGGACGGGGAGGCTCGTTGATGGGTCGGATTATCGCGCGTTTCTCGAAGAAGTCTCAGCGTGCGTCAGAAACGGGCTCCGAACAAGCCCACGATTTTCAGGGTGAGGTTGCTTCTCGGCGGGTGAGCCCGCAGAGCACGCCAGGCCGATTGACGGTTGAAAACCCAAATGTGTTCTACACCGTTGAAGATAGGCAAAACGAAATCGTTATCCGTGAATATGATGCCTTCATCGGTGGCCTTTCCGACATGGTCGGACTGGAGGATGAATTCCAGCGGAATTTTTACGACCGTGAAGTCATTGTCAGGAAAACCACGGACAGTCAGCGAAAGGAGCGAATACATTCTTCCAGAGAAGCCTTCGAGGATTATCACCGAAGACTTCGTGGACAGTAGCTGTAGCTCTTCTTGGGTTTCATCAAAGGAGAGGACTGGCAGCTTCTGGCAAGTCGCTCTACTGCACAGGAAAACCCTAGATCAGATCTATCTACCTGGGGTTTTGTGTCTTTGGGTCGGGTGTGTGTAATGTATTCGGAGGTCAGCGTGGCCAGGCAGTTTATGTGTTTGGTTGGCTGATGTGGGGGAAATG
>NZ_JVIP01000040.1:0-39088 GCF_001076435.1 Corynebacterium sp. 401_CJEI | reverse complement strand
TACACCGTGGTTGTGCACACCCCAGCCTGCGCGGCAATCTCGGCAACACTATATGAGCCGGCCATAAGCATCTCGTAGATCACGCGATGCTTATGCATCATCGAGACCTTCGGGTAGTGCGATTGGTGCTGGATCTCAATTCCGGCTTGTCGCGCCCACCGCCTGACAGTTGGTGAGGGTATCCCTAACTCACGTCCAACTGCGCTTGCTGATGCCCCGTTGGCGATGTGTTGAAGCGCAATCGGTTTGATGGCACTGTATTTCGTTCGGCGGGTTTGCTTCACTACTTCTCCTGGTCGAAAGTGGTGATGCATTCACCGCCTGAACCTACCCCCGGAGCTGCCAGAAGCTTAAAGGGATTGCTGTTCGCTATCTGTTGATAGGAATAAAAAAGGGGTCTGGTTCCAGAAAACTCTGGGACCAGACCTTTTTTCATGTGTAGACGGAGTAGGAATTGTCGTATGACAAATCAAGAAGCGCATCGCCGAGTAACTGTTGTGCTATTCCCCGGGTTCGAGCTCTTGGACGTATTTGGACCGGTTGGCCTTTTTGGCCATGTCCCAGAGATTGAGGTCGAATATGTCGCCAACATTGCTGGTCCGATAACCAGCGCTCAGGGGGCGCAGGTTATCGCCACACGTTGTGCCACTGACCTCGAAACGGTCGATATTCTTCTAGTTCCTGGTGGAGCCGGGAGTAGAACACTAGTTGACGATGCAGAGTTTTTGGACTGGCTCAACAACCTCGGATCCCGGGCGCGGTTAGTGGCATCGGTTTGCACAGGTTCCGCACTGCTTGCTGCGGCTGGGCTTCTTGAAGGAAAGCGGGCAACTAGTAATAAGTTGGCTTTTGATTGGGCTACCTCGTTCGGAAACGAAGTGACGTGGGTGAAAGCGGCTCGATGGGTTGAAGACGGAGATCGCTGGAGCTCATCAGGAGTCGCAGCAGGTATGGATATGGCTGTTGCTTTAATTAGCAGCATCCTTGGCAAGGAAGCTGGTCGATTCGCCGCCAGAAAAATTGAGTATCGGCCTCAGACAGACGGCACTGTCGATCCTTTTGCGGATTTAGCGAAATAGCGGCGCCGGGCTTTTTCTAAATATCGAAACCGTCGAATCCGCCGTCGAAAAATCCGCCGCCGTCGCCGCCGCCGTCGCCGCCACCGAAGAGGCCGTCGAAGAAGCCTCCGCCGTCGCCTGCGTCACCGGCATCTGCACCGCCGCCACCGAAGTCGCCGCCAAGGTCATCTCCACCGAAATCGTCGCCACCGAAGTCTTCGGCTCCAAAGTCCTCGGTGCCGCCGAAGTCGTCAGCGCCGGTGCCCATGCCGCTGGCGAACTCATCAGCGCCGTAGGCAACACCGGCCATACCGTGGAAGAGGGTAGAGAACAGCAGCATCGAGCCTGCGGTCCAGACACCGGTGCGGAGCGCGGACTTCCACCATGGCTCGGAGTACCAACCGGCCGGAACCGGACGGCCAGCGACACGACCACCGGGGTAGTAGTTCGGAGTTTCCGGGGTGGCGTATGGAGAGGCGGTAACCGAGTGGCCTTCGTGCTCAATGGTGCGAGTTTCGGTCACAGAACCAGCGGCCTTCTGCCCCTCCAGCGGTGGCAGTGTCGGCCCCGCCGGCAGGCCCATAATTTCGCGAGCCGCATTGATGTAGTGCAGGCCCTCCAGCGCCGATTCGCGGGCCATTCGCGCCTGTGCCGGGGTGCGCGCAGTAGAAATCTGCGAGGAAGCGGCATTGTAGCGCTCGGATGCGTCAGCAAGAGCCTGCGTGGAAGCCGAATCGGTGCCAGCCAGGTTCAATACCTGTGAGCCCAGTCGCTCAATCCATCGGCGGGCGTCTGCGACGGCGTCTTCCAATTGATTGTTCTGGCGAGCATCAAAGGCCCTGTTAGAGCGGTTTTGAGCCATCGACGCGATGATAATTGCGCCGCCGACGGTGATCGCGATCAGGATTAAAGCCCCCATGGGCTAGGCCTCCAAAAAGGAAATTGCGGGTACTGCTTGTAATTACTTGAGATAACGCATGTAGAGCGAAAAAAGTTCCCGAGCTTACATATCTGTCCGACAGATGTAGCTCGGGAACCAGGAAATGATTGGGTATGGGTAGGTATCTATGATTCGGCGGAGTCGGTGCTCTTGGTGCGGCTCTTCCGATTGGCGTGCCATGCGCGAACTTCTTCGGAATCCCACAGGGTCAACCCATGAAGCTTCGCGACGGGGTCAGGAGCCTTCTTGCGGCCAGCGTAGCTGGTGAAAGTGCCACGTGCGGTGCCGGAAAAAGCAGCGCATTCGACCGCGGTCCATAGTTCGTGTCCAGTATCGGCATCGATAATGGTGGGCTTCATGGTGCCCAGAGTACCCGTAGCACTGGATCCTGAACAGAGGTCAGAAGAATTTCTGGTCCCCGGACGTCGGCTCAGAAAGTAAAAACCGGGAGCAATGCGCCCGGTTGCGTGGAGGGGATGACGGGAATCGAACCCGCGTCTTCAGCTTAGAAGGCTGACAAGTGGGGTTCCTAACGTGATTTTTGATTATTTTTTGGGGGGGGGGACATCGTCAACAACGGGCCGGGGCTCCGATTCGTTCCAGGGGGAGCGGATTTTTCGCGAACGATCCGGTTGCTCTACTCGGTTGCTTTACGACGACCCCGTCGACGCGCGAAACCCATAATATTTTGTTTGAAAACCAAAAACTAGGCGTGATGTGTGACATAGGATGTCGGCATGTCAACCAATGTGCCTGCCAATGACCGAACTCTCCATCCTCAGCCGCGCACGTCGCCGCTCGCGAAGCCGTTGCATCACGACGTCGATCTGCGGGGTCTGCTGATCGGCACGGCGTCGGCCGCCGGGCAGATCGAGGGCGGTGACGAGAACAACGACTGGTTCGATTGGGCCCGCGAGCCCGGCAACATCGCCGATGGTTCGACCCCGCTGCGCGCCACCGACCACTGGAACCGGTGGCGGGAGGACAACGAGCTCATGGCGTCGCTGGGTCTGCCCATCGCTCGCATCGGCGTGGAGTGGGCGCGTATCGAACCGCGGCCGGGGGAGTTCGACCATGCGGTGCTGGATCGCTACCGTGAGGAGATTGCCGACCTGCGGGACAAGGGGATTCGTCCGCTGGTGACGCTCCATCACTTCGTCAATCCGCTCTGGTTCGCTCGGCGCGGCGGCTTCACCTCCGATGAATCGCCGGCGGCTTTCCTGCGCTATGCGGAGACGACCGTGCGGGCGCTCGACGACCTCGTCGACGAGTGGATCACCGTCAACGAGCCGAACGTGTACGCCACCCAGGCGCACATGTTCCGCTCGGGCCCGCCGGGCAACCGCTCGTGGGGCGACACGATGGCCGTGCTGCGCAACATGGCGGTGTCCCACATCCGCGGTTACGAGGTCATCCACGGCATCCAGGGGGATCGGGCGAAGGTCGGCATCGCCCACCACGCACGGGCGTTCGCGCCGCGCAATCCGCGCAACCCCATCCACCGCGGCCTGGCGCGGATCAATCGGCATCTGTTCCAGGACATCGTCGCCGACGCGCATCTGGCGGGGAAGTTCCATCCGCTGCTGGGCGGGGCGAAGGTCGGCCGCGGGTTGCCGTCGGGCCGCCACCACGACTTCCTGGGCCTGAACTACTACTCGCGCACGGCCGTCGACAAGTTCGACGACGGCACCTTCGTCGGGGCTCCGGTCAACGACCTCGGGTGGGAAATCCACCCCGAGGGCCTGGTCGAATGCGCCCGCGACCTGAACGAGCGTTTCGGCGGACCGGTCTGGATCACCGAAAACGGCACCTGCGATCTCGGCGATCTGGAGCTGTCGGTCGGTGGCGTGGACGCGGGCGTCGAAAAGCCGAATCCGGCCGGGGACTACGCCAACCCGGACGCCGGGGCTGCCGACCGCAGGCTGGAGTCGTTCCGGCCGCGGTTCATCCTGGAGCACCTGCGGGCCATCGCCGAGTCGGACGTGCCCATCGAGCGCTGGTACCACTGGTGCTTCGTGGACAACTGGGAATGGGCCGACGGCGAAGAGCCGCGATTCGGCATCGTCCACCTGGACTACGAGACGCAGGAACGGACGATGAAGCCGTCGGGCCACCTGCTGGCCGAGCTGGCCCGCACCGGGCGGATCACCCCGGAGCTGCACCGGCGCTACACCGCAGGCCGTCGTTACCCCGTCGCGGACGAACACACCGACCCCAACGTGCGGGCGCAGCCGCCGGAGCCGGATGGGGTGCAGGGATGAGCTCCTCCGAACACGCCGGCTCCTCCGAACGCGCCATCTCCGACGTCGGGCGTTTCACCGCCGACCCCGCCCAGCGCACGCCGGTGACCACCGGCTGGATCGTGCGGTACGGCCTGCTGTACCTGGGGCAGAACATCTCGTGGGCAGCGCCGACGCAGCTGTTGTTGGCGCAGCAGATCCTCATCTGGCATCCGGGGGAGAAGGAGGAGAAGTTCGCGCTCCTCATGGCGGTCGGCGGGTTCTTCTCCATCATCGGGCATCCGCTGGCCGGGTGGTTGTCGGACCGCACGGACACGCGCTGGGGCCGCCGCGCCCCGTGGATCCTCTTCGGCGGGCTGGCGGCGGCCGGGTCGCTGGTGTTCCTGGGCGCCGCGCCGGGCTTCATGGCGTTGACCATCGGGTGGGCGGTGTTCCAGCTGGCCATCGCGGCGTCAATCAACGCGGCCCAGGCGGTGGCGCCGGATACGGTGCCGGACAATCAGTACGGCGTGGTCTCGGGTGTGCTGGGGCTGACGTACACCCTCGGCGTGGTGCTGGGCACCGTCGTGGCCACGGTGTTCGACCTGGGGCTGGCGTACATCGTCACCGCGGCGCTGCTGCTGGTGCTCATCGGCCAGTTCCTGCCGGGCTTCCGCGACGTGTCCCGGGTGCGGTCGCAGGCGGCCGCATCTCCGGTGCTTGACGACGCCGGCGGGGACGCTGACGCCGTGGTGCCCGCCGTCGCCGAGGTGCCCGGAGGGCTCTACCGCGACTTCACGTGGGTGTTCATCGCCCGGTTCCTGGTGACCACGGGCAACTCGGTCGCGTTGTTCTACCTGTTCTATTACCTGCGCGATCACATCGGCCACCCCGATCCGGATGCCGGCGTACTCGTCCTCACCGGCGCGTATGCCCTGTGCGTCATCGTCACCGCGATCCTGTCGGGCAAAGTGTCCGACAAGATGGGCAAGCGCCGGGTGTTCGTGGCGTTGTCGTCGATGGGCGTCGCCGGGGCCTGCGCGATCATGGCGTTCGCCGGGAGCTTCGCCATGGTCGTCGGCGCGGCGGTGCTGTTGGGTCTGTCGTGGGGCGTGTTCATGGCCGTCGATCAGGCCCTGATCAACCAGGTGCTGCCCAAGGCCGATGAGCGCGGGCGTGACGTGGGCGTCATGAACCTCGCCGTCGCCGGCCCGAACATGGCCGCCCCGGTGCTCGCCGCCTTCGCGTTGGCGAACCTCGGCGGGTACCCCGGCCTGTACGTTTTCGCGGGCGCGCTCACCGCCGTCGGTGCGGTGCTGGTGTACCGGGTGCGGTCCGTGCCCTGATCTCCGTGCGTTGAACAGCGTGCGGCCGGTGCCTTAATCTTCGTGCCTTGAACGGCGTGCGGTCGGCGTTACGGTTTGATACCGTTCGTTGCAGTCGATGAAAGGTGTTTATCCCCGTGCGCCCCACGAAGAAGTTGTCCCCCGCCGCATTCGGCGCAGCGTCCCCCGCCGTCTCCTCTGTGGAGACCGGTGCCGAGGCCCGGTCCGCGAGCCGAGTCTCAGCGGCCCCGTCGTCCCGGACGTCCTTCGTCCGCAGGGCGTTGGCCCCGGTCACGGCGCTCGCGCTGGCGGGCACGTTGCTGTCGGTGCCGCAGGCGTCGGCCGGCGGCTCCGCCGGTCCGGCCGATCTCGGCGGGTTGGACTGGGGCGCGTGCCCGACCGCGGCGATGACCGCGCCGGGCACCGTGTGCGCGGACATCGACGTGCCACGTGATTATTCCGACCCGGAGGGCGCGACGATTTCCCTCACTGTCAGCCGGGTTCCGGCGACGGGGGAGCGCCGTGGCGTCATCGCAGGCAATCCGGGCGGCCCCGGCGGCGACGCGTTGGGAATGTTCTCCGACGAGGCCGTGAGGATGCCGACCGCCGTCCGGGAGCACTTCGACCTCATCGCCGTCGAGCCGCGCGGCCTGGCCTGGGGCACCCCGCTGAACTGCAACGTGGCGGACATCCCGATGACGGGTCTGCTCTCCGGGCAGGTCGGCGCGATGTACGCCTCCTGCGAAGCCAATGAACCGGGATACGCGGCGACCATCACCACGGAGAACACCGCTCGCGATCTCAACCATGTCCGCGACGTGCTCGGCCAGGACGTCATGCACCTCTACGGCCTGTCCTACGGCACGGATCTGATGAGCACGTACGCGACCCTGTTCCCGGACAAGACGGGCCGGATGGTGCTGGATTCCTCGGTCGATCCTGCCGACCGTTACTTTCGGCTCGGAGACTCGCGCGAGCCGTGGCGCCGCGAGGCTCTCAACGCGATGTTCCAGTGGATCGCCGACCGTGACGACGAGTACGGCCTGGGCACCACCGCCCTGCAGGTGTACGCGCGCTGGTCGCAGCGCATCAACGAGGAGGTTGGCGCGCCGGGTCAGGTCTACCCGCCGCCGACGCAGGTGGGCGACGTGCCCGCCGCCTTCGCCGACGACCCGGAGGCGTTCATGCAGCTGGCCGACGGCGTTCTGCCCGTCGCGTGGCGCAGCCATTCCTTCGCGGCGAACCTGATGCGCCCCGGCGCCGGCAATCAGTCGGTGCTGCTGCAGCAGACCTTCGCGGCGACGTACTCGGAGAGCATGTGGCCCGACATCGCCGACGCCGTGGTCACCGGCGAGGTGGAGACCCCCGAACTACCCGAGGGCGTGACCCCGGAAGACATGATGGCGCAGACCGAGGCGATGGGAACCATCGAGCGGGCGATCATCTGCAACGACAACGTCACCGCCGCCGACCCGTCCCGCATTCCCCGCACGTACCTCGACCAGTTCACCGGCGGCGACATCTTCCGCCTCAACGCCGATGCGCTGTCGTCGGGGCAGCTATGCCTCGGCTGGCCGGGGCAGGGCGCTGCCGTGGAACTCAGCGGCGACGCCCTCGAGTCGAAGCCGCTGCTGCTCCACTACGACCGCGATGCGGCGGTGACCGGCACGGGCGGCCGCGCGATGCAGGCGGTCATGGGCGGCGAGCTCATCGAGCTGCCGGGCCACGGCCACGGCGTGCTCGTCGCCCACAACGACGCCGACGAGATCGCCAACGTCGTCGCCGCCCACTACTTGGGCTGACCGGTCATGCCGGGCTGACCGGTCCGAGATTGGGCCGGCTACTTGCCCTTCGCCTCGTGGCCTTTCTGCCACTCGCGCACGTCGTCGGAGTTCCGCGGGTTCAGCCCGTGGAGCTTCGCCGCCGGCACCGGCGCTTTGCCACGGCCCGCATAGCTGGTGAACGTGCCGCGCGCGGTACCGGTGAACTCCGCGCATTCGGCGACGGTCCACAGCTCGACGCCGGTGTCCTTGTCGATGATGCGAGGATTCATGCCGCCGGGACTAGTTGTGCGTGACGACGGCAAAAGACCCGACATGACAGTGCCACCGACTTGTTACCGACGCTGTATGAAACCGTGACGCGCGCACGCGGTCGTGACATGCCTGTGACGGATTTCGGGACGGATCCCGTCAAAAAGAAGAACACCCTCCGACGCTGGCCGGAGGGTGCTTTCACATGGAGGGGATGACGGGAATCGAACCCGCGTCTTCAGCTTGGAAGGCTGAGGTATTAGCCACTATACGACATCCCCATAGACAGAAATCCGGTTTAGATGCGCACTCGCCTCAACCAGACCGTGTCTTGGTACAAGGCATATTAACTCGTTAAAGCGCACATACAAAAATCGATGCCAGGTTTTTCTCGAAGGATTTAAAGAAAAGTGGCTGTGGCCGGGAAAAACAGAAAATGAAACTAAAGCAATATGGGGTATATGAAACAGGCGTATAGCCGTTGATTACACTGTCACACGACTCAACAAAGGGGCAGTCGTTTTAGGCGGCTTCTTTGGGGAGTCGGCCGACGAATGGAGTGTTTGCAGTAAACGAGGCCGCCAAAAGCAGTGCCGAGGTGATGCAAACGCCCTGTGATATGCATGGTTTTCATGAAACCGGTAGTAGTTGGCAGGTTGGCTCTCGATGGCGTCGTAAAGCGTTTTCAGACAGAGCATTAGCCTGGTTGAACGCGTGGTTTTGTGATTTCATTAATCGTCAGGTAAATCTATACGGGTCCGTTGTGGAAACGCGATTTCGCGACTATGAGGGCCCCGGTGCAGATGCTCCAAAGGGGTTTCTGCTAGGTTTCGAATGACGCATACGGGGTATGGCGCAGCTTGGTAGCGCGTCCGCTTTGGGAGCGGAAGGCCGTGGGTTCAAATCCCGCTACCCCGACCAGTATCACGGGCACTCCCGTGGTCTATGAATTAATCATCGAGTTGCAGGAGAGTGCACCAGTGAAGTCTTCCGTTGAGAAGCTCAATGAGACCCGAGTGAAGATTACCGTCGAGGTCCCGTTTGACGAGCTGAAGCCAGAGTTCGACAACGCCTACAAGGCACTGGCTCAGCAGGTCCAGATTCCGGGCTTCCGTAAGGGTAAGGCACCGGCAAAGTTGATTGAGGCCCGCTTCGGCCGCGGCCCAATCCTGGAGCAGGTGCTCAACGACATGGTTCCGTCCCGCTACGACGAGGTCGTTCGCGAGGAGGACCTGAAGGTTATCGGTCAGCCTGAGGTCGACATCACCAAGCTGGAAGACGGCGAGCTCGTTGAGTTCACCGCTGAGGTCGACGTCCGTCCGGAGATTGAGCTGCCGAAGTTCGAGGACATCGCAGTTGAGGTTGACCCGCTGGTCGCCGACGACGAAGCTGTTGAGGCTGAGCTGCAGAACCTGCTCGCTCGTTTCGGCACCCTGACCGGCGTCGAGCGTGCAGTTGAGAAGGACGACTTCGTCTCCATCGACCTGTCCGCCACCATCGACGGCGAAGAGCTGGAAGAGGCCTCCACCGAGGGCCTGTCCTACCAGGTTGGCTCCGATGACCTGATTGACGGCCTGGATGACGCTGTTGTTGGCCTGTCCCAGGGCGAGTCCAAGGAATTCACCACCAAGCTGGTTGCTGGCGAGCACGAGGGAGAGGACGCTCAGGTCACCGTTACCGTTCAGTCCGTCAAGGTCCGCGAGCTGCCGGAAGCTGACGACGACTTCGCTCAGATGGCTTCCGAGTTCGACACCATCGACGAGCTGAAGGAAGATCTGGCTCGCCAGGTTGAGAACACCAAGAAGGGTGAGCAGGCTCAGCAGGTTCGCGACAAGGTTCTGGCTGCCGCTATGGAGCAGACCACCATCGCTCTGCCGGAGGGTGTTGTCAAGGAGCAGGTCGAGGGCCAGCTGCAGCAGCTGCTGGGTCAGTTCGGCGGCGACGAGAAGGTTCTGAACTCCATGCTGGAGGCACAGGGCACCACCCGTGAGCAGTTCGACGAGGACTCCAAGAAGTCCGCTGAGGAAGCTGTCCGCACCCAGCTGTTCCTGGACGCACTGGCTGAAGAGATCCAGCCGGATGTTTCCCAGCAGGAACTCACCGACCACATCCTGTTCACTGCTCAGTCTTACGGCATGGACCCGAACCAGTTCATCCAGCAGATTCAGCAGTCCGGCCAGCTCGGCAACCTGTTCGCAGACGTTCGCCGCGGCAAGGCTCTGGCTACCTCGATCCTGAAGGCTTCCGCCAAGGACACCGAGGGCAACGAAATCGACCTGAACGAGTACTTCGGTGAGGTCGAGCCGGAGGCTGAGAAGGCTGAGTCCGACAAGGCTGAGGACACCTCCGCTGAGTAAGCCCCGCAATTAGCGCGGCGCGTTCGACATGACGCAACGCTTATAGCGAACAAGGGCCGTTCCCGAAACAAAGGGGCGGCCCTTTTCGTTACCCTCTAATGAACGACAAAACTCGCACACGTACGAAAAAGGAGTACACAGATGAGCGATAACGCCCAGATGTCGACGAACACGGTTTTCGACAAGCTGCTCAAGGAGCGCATTATTTGGCTGGGTGAGCAGGTCGACGACGAGATTGCCAATAAGCTCTGCGGTCAGATGCTGCTCCTGGCAGCCGAGGACCCAGAGGCGGATATCTCGCTGTACATTAACTCCCCGGGTGGCTCCGTCACCGCCGGCATGGCCATTTACGACACCATGCAGTTTGTTCCGTGCGACGTGGCTACCTACGGCATGGGCTTGGCAGCTTCCATGGGTCAGTTCCTGCTCGCCGCAGGTGCTAAGGGCAAGCGTTACGCACTGCCGCACGCCCGCATTATGATGCACCAGCCATCTGCAGGTATTGGCGGTACCGCATCCGACATCACCATTCAGGCTGAGCAGTTCGCTGCCACCAAGAAGGAGATGGCTCGTCTGATTGCGCAGCACACCGGTCAGCCGGTCGAGCGCATTGAGGAAGACTCGGACCGCGACCGCTGGTTTACCGCAGCTGAGGCTAAGGAATACGGCCTGGTTGACCACGTCGTGACCGCTCTCAAGGACACCGCACGCTAAAAGCGGACAGTAGCGAATAATTAGAGGCGATTTAATCAACATGGAGATGAACAATATGCAGATGCCGCAGTCGCGCTACGTGCTTCCTTCTTTCGTGGAGCACTCCAGCTTTGGTGCTAAGGAATCCAACCCATACAACAAGCTCTTCGAAGAGCGCATTATCTTCCTCGGCTCCCAGGTCGATGACACCGCCGCTAACGACATCATGGCGCAGTTGCTGGTGCTTGAGGGCCTGGACCCGGATCGTGACATCACGATGTACATCAATTCCCCAGGCGGCTCCTTCACCTCGCTGATGGCCATCTACGACACGATGCAGTACGTGCGTCCCGACGTGCAGACCGTGTGCCTGGGCCAGGCTGCCTCCGCGGCAGCCGTGCTGCTCGCTGCGGGTGCACCGGGTAAGCGTGCAGCTCTGCCGAATGCGCGCGTTCTCATTCATCAGCCGGCTACCCAGGGAATCCAGGGCCAGGTTTCCGACCTGGAGATTCAGGCGAACGAAATCGAGCGCATGCGCAAGCTGATGGAGGAGACGTTGGCTCGCCACTCCGGTCGCACTGCAGAGCAGATCCGCAAGGACACCGACCGTGACAAGATCCTGACCGCTGAAGAGGCCGTCGAGTACGGCATCATCGACCAGGTCTTCGAGTACCGCAAGCACAACGCCTAAATGGGGACATGGTCTCTTTGGAGTGCTGCGCACTGGCCGTCGTAAAGCACCGGGCGAGATCGCGTGAAATTCGCCTCGCCCCTGGCGTGGAAGCCGGTATTTGCGCACACTCACGGTAGGCTGGTCTGAAGCAGTTATTGGCAACGAAGCGGAAAGGCGGCGGCGGGAGCCTCATGGCGCGTATGCAAGAAAGTGCGGATTTGCTGAAGTGCTCTTTCTGTGGAAAGAGTCAGAAGCAGGTCAAAAAGCTGATTGCCGGACCTGGTGTGTACATCTGTAATGAGTGCATCGAGCTCTGCAACGAGATTATTGAAGAGGAGCTCAACACCGGCGGCGAGGCAACTGGCAACGACGACCGCCTGCCGCGTCCGATGGAAATTCGCGACTTCCTCGATGAGTACGTCATCGGCCAGGACATGGCAAAGCGCACCCTAGCCGTCGCGGTCTACAACCACTACAAGCGCCTTCGTGCTGCAGAGACCAAGTCGGACAACGACGTCGAGCTACAGAAGTCGAACATTCTCTTGCTGGGGCCGACAGGCTGTGGCAAGACCTACCTGGCACAGACGCTGGCTCGCAAGCTGGATGTGCCGTTCGCAATCGCTGACGCCACCAGCCTGACCGAGGCCGGCTATGTCGGTGAGGATGTGGAGAACATCCTGCTGAAGTTGCTGCAGGCTACTGATTTCGACGTCGAGAAGGCGCAGCGCGGCATCATTTACGTCGATGAGATTGACAAGATCTCGCGTAAGTCTGAAAACACCTCTATCACTCGCGATGTCTCCGGTGAAGGTGTGCAGCAGGCGCTGCTGAAGATTCTCGAGGGAACCGTAGCCGCCGTGCCCCCGCAGGGTGGGCGCAAGCTGCCAAACCAGGAGTTCATTCAGTTCGACACCTCCAATGTCCTGTTCATCGTCGCCGGTGCGTTTGCCGGTCTGGAAAAGGTCGTTCAGGAGCGAGTCGGCAAGAAGGGCCTGGGCTTCGGAGCAGATGTCACCTCGGCTAACGACGAGGACATGAAGGATCCATTCCGCGACGTGCTGCCGGAGGACCTCGTTCGATTCGGCCTGATTCCCGAGTTCATTGGCCGCCTGCCCGTTATCGCATCGGTCACCAACCTCGATGAGGACGCGCTGGTTCGCGTACTCACCGAGCCCAAGAACTCCCTGGTCCGCCAATACCAGCACCTGTTCGACATGGATGGTGTGCGCCTCACCATCGACGACGAGGCACTGCGCGCCATTGCTGCCAAGGCGATTAGCCGCAATACCGGCGCCCGTGGTCTGCGCGGCATCATGGAAGAAATCTTGGTTCCCGTGATGTTCGACGTACCAGAGCGTGACGACGTTGCGGAGGTCATTGTCCACAAGGAATGCATCACGGACGGTGCAGCGCCAGAACTCGTTGAACGCAGCGCGGACAAGAAGACTGCGTAAAGGTAGCTGAAAACCCGGTTAGAGCGCCTGCTCTAACCGGGTTTTGATGTCTGTGTGGAGCCCTAGTCGTCCATGCCGTAGATGTCGCGGTAATCCGGGGCATCATCAGCAGCCAAGTCCTGAGTCTCTGGGTTGGGCTGATCGCCATAGACCTCTGCGCCAAGCGCGGACGAGTTCGCGCCATGGGAGGCCAGCAAGGAAGTGTACGAGCTTCCCGGTTCGTTGCGAGGCGAGGATGTCAACAGGCTGGTCACGGTGTCCTGTGCGAACTCACGCAGCTTGTCCGACAGCACCGTCGACTGCATTTCAATGCCGTAGAGGTTTTCAAAAGTCCGTTGGTGCAGGGTGGGGAAGGTGGCCAGTGAGAGCACGAGAATATAAAGATCAAGTGCGGAAATGTCAGTGCGGAATGCACCGTAATCGCGGCCGAGCAACAAGATGCGGTCAAACTCCAAAACAATTGGGCTCTGACCACCAAGCCCAGTCACGCCTTCTAGCGGCAGGACCGGATGTAGGTTTTCCTGGATGATGAACCGCACGGCGAGCGGGTTCGCCGAGAAGTAGTCATAGATAACACCGACCACATGCTGCAGGGCTTCCACCGGCACATTGGAGTGCGGGCGCAGGTCGTCGTCGTCAGGCCTTACGGTCTCCAGCACATGTGCCCACGTCGCCCTGTAGAGTCCCAACTTGTCACCACAGTGGTAGTGAAGCATGCGCTTGGAGACACCAGAGGCGGCAGCAATGGCATCCAAACGGGCATCTGCATACCCCTTTGCGGTGAATTCTTGAAGTGCTGCCACCAAGACTGCATGGGGGATTGCATCAGAGGAGCCTGGAGACTTCATGAAAATCCTTTGCTTGGACTAGAGAGAGACTAAGGGGTTTTGGCTATCTAACGGGGGTGAAATTGGTCAGTCGCGGACTTCTTTCTAGTGAAATGAGTACACGACCGTAAGTCATGCCTAATGCTATCCGTTTTTCAGAAATGGCCTGAGCGCATCGCCCCCGTCTGCGCCAATTCTGTAGTCGCATTAGAGTGGGCAGCGAATTGATTCTCTCTCGAGAAAGGCCTGAAGTGAACAAGACTCCCGTAAAGGTTGCAGTTACCGGCGCCGCCGGACAGATCGCTTACTCCCTGCTCTTCCGCATTGCCAGCGGTTCGGTTTTCGGCCCTGAGACCCCGGTTGAGTTGAACCTGCTGGAGATCACTCCGGCGCTGCACGCCACCGAAGGCGTCGCCATGGAGCTGTTTGACTCCGCCTTCCCGCTTCTGACTGGCATCAACATCACCGATGATCCGGCAAAGGCATTCGACGGTGCCAACGCCGCATTCCTGGTCGGTGCAAAGCCGCGCGGCAAGGGCGAGGAGCGCTCCGCACTGCTGGGTGCCAACGGCAAGATCTTCGGTCCGCAGGGTGCCGCACTGAACGATCATGCAGCAGACGACATCAAGGTTCTGGTTGTCGGCAACCCGGCCAACACCAACACCATGATTGCCGCTTCCCACGCTAAGGACATCCCGGCAGAGCGCTTCACTGCCATGATGCGCCTGGACCACAACCGTTCCCTGTCCCAGCTGTCGCAAAAGATTGGTGTTCCGACCACTGAGATCAAGAACATGATCGTCTGGGGTAACCACTCCGCAGACCAGTTCCCGGACATCACCTACGCCACCATTGCAGGCGAGAAGGTCTCCGACAAGGTTGACGCTGCATGGGTCGAGCAGGACTTCATCCCGCGTGTCGCGAAGCGTGGCGCAGAAATCATCGAGGTCCGCGGTTCTTCCTCCGCAGCTTCCGCTGCAGCTGCCGCAGTTGACCACATGCGTGACTGGGTGACGGGTACCCCAGAGGGCGAGTGGGTCTCTGTCGCACTTCCGTCCGATGGCTCCTACGGCATCGACGAGGGCCTGGTTGCTGGTGTTCCGTGCTACGCCAAGGACGGCGAGTGGGTTCGCGTTGAGGGCCTGGATCTCTCCGAGGTGCAGCGCGCTGGCATCGAGCGCAACGTCAAGGCACTGCGCGAAGAGCGCGACGCAGTTAAGGACCTGCTGGTCTAAGGGTCGCTTAACGCCTGTTTAAAGGTGCCCTCTTGTGATGGTTTCACAAGAGGGCACCTTTTCATTTACTGCGGTAATCGCAGATTGGCTCGGGGCGTGAGTAAAGCTTGAATTCGGCGGTGCGTAAGTCGCCGATAGCAGATATGGGTTGGGGCGCAAGGGTCGTCGTAAAGCCCCTGGAAAAACAAATCCGGGCAAGGCGCTAAGATGTGACGCGTGACTGAGAACAACGTGGACCTAAACAGAGCAGATAAGTTGCCCAAGTCGTGGAACCCGGCTGACGTGGAGTCGGACCTGTACCAGGGCTGGGTAGACGCTGGCTATTTCGAGGCTGATCCGTCTAGCTCCAAGCCGGCTTACTCTATTGTGCTGCCCCCGCCGAATGTGACGGGTCAGCTGCACATGGGCCACGCATTGGACCACACTTTGATGGATGCGCTGGTGCGCCGTAAGCGCATGCAGGGCTACGAGGTGCTGTGGCTGCCGGGTATGGACCACGCGGGTATCGCAACGCAGACCAAGGTCGAGGCGATGCTGAAGGAGTCCGAAGGCAAGGACCGCTTCGATTATGGCCGCGAGGAGTTCGTGGAGAAGGTCTGGGAGTGGAAGCACGATTACGGCGGACGTATCGGCAACCAGATGCGCCAGATTGGTGACTCCCTGGATTGGTCCCGTGAGCGCTTCACTCTGGACGAGGGCCTGTCCCGTGCGGTTCAGACGATTTTTAAGGAACTGTTTGACCGCGGCCTGATTTACCGCGCCAAGCGCATGGTTAACTGGTCTCCGGTGCTGCAGACTGCAATCTCGGATATTGAGGTCAAGTACGAGGACGCTGAAGGCGAGCTCGTCTCCTTCCGCTACGGCGATGGGGAAGACTCCATTGTTGTGGCGACGACTCGTGTGGAGACGATGCTGGGCGACGTGGCAATTGCCGTGCACCCGGAGGATGAGCGCTACACGCACCTGGTGGGCAAGGTTTTGGACCACCCGTTCCGCGAGGACCTGAAGATTCAGGTCATCGCCGATGACTATGTGGACCGCGAGTTCGGTACCGGTGCGGTGAAGATCACGCCGGCACACGATCCGAATGACTTCGCCATGGGCCAGCGCCACGACCTGGATATGCCGGAGGTCATTGACACCACTGGCCGTATCTTCAACACTGGCACGCGTTTCGACGGCATGGATCGTGCGGAAGCCCGTACTGCGCTGACGGAGGCGCTGCGTGAGCAGGGGCGCATTGTCAAGGAGGTCCGCCCGTACGTTCACTCGGTCGGCCACTCGGAGCGCTCGGGTGAGCCGATTGAGCCGCTGCTGAGCCTGCAGTGGTTCGTTAAGGTCGATGAGCTGGCCAAGATGTCCGGCGATGCTGTTCGCGAGGGCGACACGGTTATTCACCCAGCTTCGCAGGAGCCGCGCTGGTTCGATTGGGTCGATGACATGCACGACTGGTGTATTTCCCGCCAGCTGTGGTGGGGCCACCGCATCCCGATTTGGTACGGCCCGAATGGCGAGGTCGTCTGTGTCGGCCCGGATGATGAGGTTCCGACGGGCGAGGGCTGGACGCAGGATCCGGACGTGCTGGATACCTGGTTCTCGTCTGCGCTGTGGCCGTTTTCCACGATGGGTTGGCCGGAAGCCACCCCAGAGCTGGAGAAGTTCTACCCGACATCCGTACTGGTTACCGGCTATGACATTCTGTTCTTCTGGGTCGCGCGCATGATGATGTTCTCGACCTTTGCTGCCACCCTGGCTGATTCACCGCTGGGTAAGGGGCGCGACGGTCGTCCGCAGGTGCCGTTTAAGGATGTCTTCCTGCACGGTCTGGTCCGCGATGAGCAGGGTCGCAAGATGTCGAAGTCCCTCGGCAATGGCATTGACCCGCTGGACTGGGTCCGTGACTACGGTGCGGACGCACTTCGCTTCACGCTGGCGCGTGGCGCTAACCCGGGCTCTGACCTGCCGGTCGGTAATGACGCCGCTCAGAGCTCCCGTAACTTCGCCACCAAGCTGTTCAACGCCACCCGCTTTGCGCTGATGAACGGGGCCCACGTGGGCGAGCTGCCGGACCGCGACCAGCTCACCGACACCGACCGCTGGATCCTGGACCGCCTGGAACAGGTCCGCGCCGAGGTTGACGCTGCGCTGGATAAGTACGAGTTCTCCAAGGCCAACGAGGCCCTCTACCACTTCGCATGGGACGAGGTCTGTGACTGGTACCTGGAGATGACCAAGGTTGACTTCCCGCGCCTGAACGACGGCGAGACCATGACCGAGGAGCAGGCCGCCCGCGCCGCCTCCACTCGTCTGGTTCTCGGCCGCGTGCTGGATACGCTGCTGCGTCTGCTGCACCCGTCCATGCCGTTCGTCACGGAGACGCTGTGGAAGGCGCTTACCGACGGCGCGGAGGGCTTCGAGGATTCTCTGGTTATTTCCGCCTGGCCGGATGCCACCATGACCACCGACGGCGCTGCTGTCGATGAGGTTGCCGCACGTCGTATTGCCGATGCCCAGAAGTTGGTCACCGAGCTGCGTCGTTTCCGCAATGACCAGGGTGTGAAGCCGTCGCAGCGCGTGCCGGCACGCATGAACCTGGCGGATGCTGATCTGACTGCTCAGGAAGAGATGATTCGTTCGCTGGCTCGTGCTGAGGCACCGGAGGACGGCTTCACCGCTACCGCTTCCATTGAGGTGCGCCTGTCTCAGGCCACGGTCCTGATCGAGCTGGATACCTCCGGCACCGTCGACGTGGCCGCTGAACGCAAGCGTCTGGAAAAGGACCTGGCCAAGGCAGAGAAGGAACTGGCCGGCACCGTGAAGAAGCTCGGCAACGAGGCCTTCCTGTCCAAGGCTCCGGAGCAGGTCGTGGAGAAGATTAAGACTCGCCACCAGTTCGCACTGGAGGAGATTGACCGTATTAAGGCTCGTTTGGAGGGACTTCCGCAGGCATGACCGATCCACGGGATGCTGAACCACGTGATGAGGCCGCAGGCGAGATTCGTTTGAATCTTGGCGGCGAGGACGATTCGGTGACGCAGGAAGAGTCTGCGGTGCGAGAGGAGTCCACTGCAGCGCCTGAGTTTGAATTCGATCCGGCTGACTCTCAGATCGTCGAGGACCTTGAACCTCGCGAAATCGCCGGTGTGATGGCCGATGGCCGCATGCCCGATGACATGCGCCTCGGTGAGGTCTCCGTGTCCGAGGAGGGCCTGAGCCTGCCCGTCGATGTGGATCGCCCAGTCAACGAGCCGGCTCCGCTGGAGGCCACCGCAGAGGAACTGCGCGAGCTCGCAGAGGTGGAAGCCGAGCTGGATCAGCGCTGGCCGGAGACCAAGATTGACCCGTCGCTCGAGCGGATCGAGATGCTGATGGACATCCTTGGCCATCCTGAGCGTGCCACTCCGGTCATTCACGTTGCCGGCACGAATGGCAAGACTTCCACTGTGCGCATGATTGAGTCGCTGGTGCGCGCTCTCGGTCGTCGCACCGGCCGCACCACCAGTCCGCATCTGCAGCTGGTTACCGAGCGCATCGCCATCGATGGCCAGCCCATTCATCCACGCGATTACGTGCGCATCTGGCGCGAGATTCAGCCCTACGTGGAAATGGTTGACGCCAAGTCCGCCGAAAAGGGCGGCCCGCAGATGAGTAAGTTCGAGGTCCTCACGGCCATGGCCTACGCTGCCTTCGCCGACGCTCCTGTCGATGTCGCCGTGGTGGAAGTCGGCATGGGTGGCACATGGGATGCGACCAACGTGGTGGAGGCCGACGTGGCAGTCATCTGCCCAATTGGTCTCGATCACACGGAGTACCTCGGCGATACCCTGGTTGAAATCGCTGCTGAGAAGGCCGGCATCATCAAGTCGCGGTGGAATAAGGACGACTTGCTCACGCCACCGGACAATGTCGCCATTGTCGGCGAGCAAGAGCCGGAAGCAATGGACGTCGTTTTGCGACGTGCCGTGGAAATGGACGCCTCCGTCGCCCGCGCCGGAGTTGAGTACGGCGTCGTCAGTCATCAGCTGGCGGTCGGCGGGCAGAACCTGACGCTCAAGGGCCTGGCCGGCGAGTATGACGATATCCATCTGCCGCTGCACGGTCCGCATCAGGCGCGTAACGCAGCCACAGCACTGGCTGCGGTGGAGGCGTTCTTCGGCGCAGGTCCGGGGCGTCCGCTCAACATTGATGCGGTTCGCGAAGGCTTTGCGACGGTCGCATCGCCCGGCCGTCTGGAGCGCGTGCGCTCGACCCCGACGGTGTTTATCGATGCCGCCCACAATCCGCACGGTGCCCGTGCGCTACGCACGGCCCTCTCCGCTGAGTTCGACTTCCGCCGTGTGATTGGTGTGCTGTCGGTGCTGGGGGAGAAGGATGCTCGTGGGCTGCTGGTGGAGCTGGAGCCTTACTTCGAAGAAGTGGTTATTACCCAGAACACATCGCCGCGTGCGCTGCACTACGACGACCTGGCTGACCTCGCGGAGGAGATTTTCGGCGAGGAGCGCGTGCATCGCGTACCGACTCTGCCGTCCGCCGTTGAGCTAGCTGTAGCGCTGGCTGAGGAAACCGACACCGGAGACGGTATTGTCTCTGGTTCCGGTGTGATCGTCACTGGATCTGTTGTCACTGCGGGCGAAGCCCGGACACTATTTGGAAAGGACCCGCAATGAGCGAATCTCAGGCGAGCCAGCCACAGGGCAATGGCGCGGAGGATTACACCGCTGCCGACCGCGAGGCCCTGCGCGCCTACCGCGAGGGGCGTGACCTGAGTGAGGGCGGCAAGTATGGCCCGCTCGGTGCGGGACACGATCCGGCTAAGGACCCGCTGAAGGGTCTGCGCGGTGTTATGTCCGGCACGCTGATTATGCAGGCTATCTCGGTGCTGCTTGGTCTGACTGTGGTCACGCGCATTCCCGACGGTCAGATTAACCAGACCTTCTCGGTTACGTACATCACCATCCTGGGCCTGGCTCTGATTGCGATGGCTTTCCTGCAGAAGCAGCCCTGGGCGCTGAAGGCCAACATTGTACTGCAGGTCTTTGGTGTGCTGGCTATTTTCACACACGTGTCGATGGGCGTGGTGGGTATCTTCTTCGCACTAGTGTGGGCCTACATTCTGCACCTGCGGAAGAACCTCATCCAGCGTATGGAGCGCGGTCTGTTGACCACCCAGCACTCGTAGATCTCCCGCGCTCGTAGTCGCGACTTTCACCCCGCTGCACCACCACTCCGGTGCAGCGGGGTTTGTCATAGTATGATGCTCACCATGACTGAACGTACTCTTATTCTGATCAAGCCGGACGGCGTTTCCCGCGGTCTGGTCGGCGAAGTTATCTCCCGCATTGAGCGTAAGGGCCTGAAGCTGGTCGCGCTTGACCTCCGTGTTGCTGACGAGGCAACTGCGAAGGAGCACTACGCAGAGCACGTCGATAAGCCGTTCTTTGGTGAGCTGGTTGATTTCATCACCTCTGCACCGCTGGTCGCTGGTGTTATCGAGGGCCCGAACGCAATCGCTGCTTGGCGTCAGCTCGCTGGCGGCACTAACCCGGTTGAGGCCGCAACTCCGGGCTCCATCCGCGGTGACTTCGCACTTGAGGTTGCTAACAACGTTGTTCACGGTTCCGATTCCCCGGAGTCCGCTGAGCGCGAGATTGGTATTTGGTTCCCGAACCTCTAAACGTTGACGGTTCAGCATTGACCCGTGAGCGTTGAACTGGCGCCGAACTGAGCAAGCAATTGTTTGCCGGTTCGGCGCTTTTTGCTTGTCGACGACCGTGGGGCGGCCCTTCAGCGGGCTGCACGTGTGAATGCGGGCACGGGCTGCAAATGTGAAACTGTAGGAGTTTATGACACTTTCCGGCAATTTTTCAGGCCATTTCTGTCATAAACGCAGTCAGTAACTCGGATTGGCCCGCCGCCACCAATGTCGGTGCGCGCCACCTGCTCGATATGTGCGACAATGGACAGCAGCAGTAGTGCCCGGGAGTTCGCTCCGGCGGATGAAATATGCCGCATGTGATCGCTGAATCCCCGAGTCAGCCGGTAGGCCTGCCAATAAGACTTTCATAATTGTTCATCGTTTTCGGCCCTCTATCTGCGCATTTGGCGCAAATGAAGTGGCTGTCGCAACATCGTTGCTCCGCCTGGTTTCCAAGGCCACAACGGATGTAGGCGCACATGGAATGACAAAGAGTGTGCTTCCTGTTGTCGGGTTTTGCGTGGTGGGGTGTCAAGGAGAAACAAATACAGTGGCAAATTTCAGCCAGGATGTTGTCGCTAAGGCACGCGAATTTGATCGTGAGTCAGCGGCTCTGAAAACCCGAGTCCACCACCTGGCCAAGAGCTTGGGGTTGACCTCGAAGGAAACCATCGAAGCACTGGGGCACGCGGGGATCGTCGTAAAGTCCGCTGCGTCCACCATTAATCAAAATCAGCTCGACGCAGTGCTGAATTTCATCGGTGATCATCCAGAGGATGCCTCGCTTGACGACGGATCCGCTGCGACCAAGCCAACCGGCGAAAAGCCAGCCGCGAAGGAAAAACAGTCGGCAGGTAAGCCGAACGCGGCAGATGAGAAGTCGGACGAGCAAACTGCAGCTAAGTCCGAGAAGAAGCCAGCTGCGAAGAAGAGCGGCAAGAAGTCGGCTGCGAAGAAGGACACAAAGAAGGCTGCGCCGAAGGCAGAAAAGAAGGCCGACCAGAAGGCAGCTCAGAGCGAAGCGGAGTCGGACGCAGCGCCTGCCGAGGAAGTGACCGAGAAGAAGGACACCAAGAAGTCCTCGGCTAAGAAATCCTCGGCAAACCAGAGCGCAGAGAAGCAGGCTGAAGAGAAGCAGAGCGCAGAGAAGAAGAGCACGACTAAGAAGCGAGCAACGCGTAAGCGGGCTGTGAAGAAGACCGCTGGCGCTCCGGAAGAAACCGCTGCGAAGGACGAGCAGAAGGACTCGAACTCGGTCGTCGAGGAAGCTGTTGAGGCTGTAGTTCAGTCGTCGTCGAAGAAGGCTGCAGATAAGAATGCTTCCGATAAGAAGGCTGCCGACACCGTAGCCGAGACCGCTGAGAAAACCTTCGCTGAGGAAGCTTCCGCCGAAGCACCTGCTGCAAAGAGCGCTGCAGTGACCACACGTCGTGGTCGCCGAGTTCGCCGTGCGGTCCGCACGACCAGCGCTCCAGCAGCAGAGGAAATTCAGGAAGCGCAAGAGCCGCAGAAAACGCAAGAGCCGCAGGATACGCAGGCAACTCAGAGCGAAGCCCTGCAGGACATCGAGCCGCCGGTAGTCCCGGAGCCGCCGGTTGCGGAAGAGCAGACCGCGTTTGCGCCTATCTTCCTGGCGCCGCAGGCTGTTCCGGCCTCGGCCAAGGATTCGGCCACCGAGGATGCTGCTTCGGCTGACAGCGGTGCCTCCAACCAGGGCACCGATGACAACGCGGGGGAGGGGCAGGACGGCTCGTCGTCAAGCGAAACGGAGCGTCAGCCGCGCCCGCGTCGTCGCCGTCGTGGACGTGGGCGTCGTAATGATGACGCGCAACAGGCGGAGAAGACCACCGAAAACACAGAGCGCGAGGAAGAGGAAACCCGCGAAGAGGTCGAGGAACCGCAGGCGATTAAGGGATCGACTCGCCTGGAGGCGCAGCGACGTCGCCGTATCGAGCGTCGTGAGGAATCGCGCAAGCGCCATGTAATCTCGGAGGCGGAATTCCTGGCTCGTCGTGAGTCGGTGGAGCGCACGATGGTGGTGCGTGAGCGCAAGCGCCATGACCACGCGGGCATTGTCACTGAGGTGGGTGTGCTGGAAGATGACCTGCTGGTCGAGCACTTCGTTACCTCTGACACGCAGACCACGCAGATCGGCAATATCTACCTCGGTCGCGTGCAGAACGTCCTGCCCAGCATGGAAGCGGCGTTCATCGATATCGGAACCGACCGCAACGGTGTCATTTACGTAGGTGACCTGAACTGGAAGCTGCTGGGCACGAAGTCGCGTTCGCGCAAGATTGAACATGCGCTGAAGGCCGGCGACCAGATTTTGGTCCAGGTGTCCAAGGACCCGATTGGTCACAAGGGTGCGCGTCTGACCACCCACATTTCGATGGCTGGTCGATTCCTGGTGTACGTGCCGGGCGGCCGGAGCGCGGGTATTTCCCGCAAGCTGCCGGAGCCGGAGCGCAAGCGCCTGAAGTCGATTCTGAGCGAGGTTACGCCGGAGGGCTCGGGCACGATTATCCGTACCGCAGCCGAGGGTGTGTCCAAGGAGGCCATCGAGGCCGACATCAAGCGCTTGGAGACGCAGTGGCAGGAGATCTGGGAAGCCTCCGAGGCAGCGAAGGCGAAGCGTGGAGCAAAGCCGATTGCGCTGTACGAAGAGCCAGACATGCTGGTCAAGGTCGTCCGCGACGTCTTCAACGAGGACTTCTCGCGTCTCGTGGTGGAGGGCGATCGCCCGTGGAACACAGTGACGGACTACATCGGCGACCTGGCACCAGAGCTGGAGCCGCGACTGCAGCGCTACTTCGCCAAGGAGCACGGCGGCGCTGATGTCTTCGAGCACTTCCGCATCGATGAGCAGCTGGCCAAGGCACTCGACCGCAAGGTCTGGCTGCCTTCGGGCGGCACGCTGGTCATCGACCGCACCGAGGCCATGACGGTCATCGACGTCAACACCGGTAAGTTCACCGGCGCTGGCGGAAACCTGGAAGAGACGGTCACTCGCAACAACCTGGAGGCCGCTGAGGAAATCGTCCGCCAGATGCGTCTGCGCGATCTGGGCGGCATGATTGTCGTCGATTTTATCGACATGGTGCTGCCGGAAAACCAGGACTTGGTGCTGCGCCGTCTGAAGGAGGCCCTGGGCCGCGACCGCTCGCGTCACGAGGTCTCCGAGGTCACCTCGCTCGGCCTCGTCCAGATGACTCGCAAGCGTCTGGGCACAGGCCTGCTGGAGACCTTCTCCACGCCGTGTAGCTGCTGCAATGGCCGCGGTCTGATTATCCACATCGATCCGGTTGAGCAGGACAATCAGGGCCGTGGCCACAAGAATGGCCGTCGCAACGACGAGCAGGACAAGTCCAAGCGCCGCAACAAGTCGCGCTCGGAGCACAATCCGGCCAACCACCCGGCCGCGCTGGCCATGCACCGCGATCAGAGCGACCAGGCAGGCTCTTCCAAGGCAACGCGTGACGACGACACGGAGACCAACCAGCGCGATAAGGACGCAGCCGACAAGCGTGTCGCAGCTGCTGTCGAAGCTGTCATCGTCTCTTCTGAGAACGATGAGCCGAAGCCGCCGCGTCGTCGCCGGGTTCGTAAGAGCCAGGGCCGAAACGATGAGCAGCGACAGAACGGCCGTGGCCGTCAGGAGCGCCGCGAGCGTGATGAGCGCAACGAGCGTTCGGAGGGCTCCGATGACCTGGCTGCTCTGGCTGCCGCAGCTGTTGCGGAAGCCCGTGAGAAGGATCCGGAAGAGCCATCGGATGACCGTTACATGCCGCAGGAGGGACAGCGCCGCCGCCGTCGGGCTACGCGTCGCCGGGTAGCGGAGCATGTCGCCGTTGATTCGGCTGCACGCGACGCTGATGACCGCGACGAAGAACATGGCGATCGTCGCAAGCGTTCGGAGCGCCCGGCTCGTGCTGAGCGCGCCAACATCGCCGATAACGGTGGCGGCCGTGGAGGCCGTGGCGACGCTGAACGCTCCAGCAGCGCCAGTGCTCGACGTCGCCGTCGTCGCGCTGTTCGTCGTACGGCTGTGGATGAGACCACTGCGCCTCAGACCGAGTCCCAGGCAGCTTCCACCACAGATGTGCGGGAGCCAGCCGAGGATGACAAGGGTGGCAACGCTAACAAGACCGCCAAGGCTGCGGCCACGGAGTCCCAGACCTATGAGGAGGCTAAGGAGGCGTTCGAGCGTTCCCCACGCCGTCGTCGTCCGACTCGCGGTAACTCCCGCTCGGATCGCGCACCGCGTCGCGAGGACTTCGAGTCCACTAAGCCAAAGGCGGACGCAGAAGGCAGCAAGGGCGGAGATCGTGCAAAAGACAACCACGATGACAGCAACCGCAGCGCCAACCGCAGTGGCGGTGGCCGTCGCTCGGGCAAGTCGCGGGTTGAAGTGGTAGCGGTCCAGGGCACGGGAGCTCGCCGTAATCGCCGTCGGGCGGTGCGCAGGGTCTCGTCGCAAAGCGATGCTGGAGCGACTGCGCCGAAGCAGCGACAGGGCACTTCAAACCGCGCTACTAAGCCAGAGCAGAAGCAGGCTAATCGCGGTGCTGCGGTGCCGCAGAAGAAACCGGCCAATCGTCGCCGCCGAGTGCGTCGTGCGGTGCGCCGAAGCGGCCGGAACTAGGTATTAAAAATCTGGAATAAGGCCAGATAGGAGGCTGTTTTTCGTCCCCTAAAGCAGGGGGTGGAAAGTGGCTTCGGAAACTGCCCGAGAAGACCGTGAAAACCAATGGGGGACAGGGTCTTACTCGGGCAGTTTGTAATTTAGGGGGATTTTTCGCTACTCTTGACCAGTCGCTGATTAGTAGGCGTATCTGGTCATGCCCGCTGGCGCTTGAGGTGCTGGCGGTAAGGAAACGGCCAGAGCGGGGAAATCTACTCGGATTTGGCTTTCGGGTATGTCCCTGAAGTGTTCTGCACACGCAACTAATCGCAATTCCATTGTCCAGTCAAGGAATTACAAGGATTCCTTGAGTCGAGTTTCTCAGATAAAGGGGTAGCCCTCCTATGTACGCGATCGTCAAGACCGGCGGCAAGCAGTACAAGGTTGCCGAAGGTGACCTCGTCAAGGTCGAGAAGATCGAGGGTGAGCCGGGTTCGTCCGTGGCTCTCACCCCGGTTCTGCTCGTCGATGGCGCAGATGTCATTGCGGATGCCGACAAGCTTGCCAACGTTACCGTTAACGCAGAGATCGTCGAGGCCGTCAAGGGCCCGAAGATCCGCGGCATGCACTACAAGAACAAGACTGGCTACAAGCGCCGCTACGGCCACCGTCAGCCGCTCACTGTTCTGAAGATCACCGGCGTCTCCAAGTAAACCGCCGAAATTCCAATTAGCTTTTCCCTAGGAGAAAATCATGGCTACTAAGAAGGGTGCATCCAGCACCAGCAACGGCCGCGACTCCGAAGCTAAGCGCCTCGGCGTGAAGCGCTTCGGCGGCCAGCAGGTTAAGGCAGGCGAGATTCTCGTTCGTCAGCGCGGTACCTCGTTCCACCCGGGTGAGAACGTTGGCCGTGGCGGCGACGACACTCTCTTCGCTCTGAAGGCAGGCGCAGTCGAGTTCGGTACCCGCCGCAACCGCCGCATTGTCAGCATCGTTGAGAACAACTCCTAAGAACAACCTTCGGTTGTCCGCATAGGATTACTGCAACGTTGAATTTGAGGCAGGTTTAACTGCCTTGCAGAAGAGCCGATTCCTTTCCCACTGCGAAAGGTAATCGGCTCTTTTGTTGTTTATGTCCTGTTTCGCGCCGTTAGGTTGCGAGGCAGCGTTTTGTTACCGCCTAGACTTCTGCCCGTCGGCTCGCTTAAATTAGGGCATTACTCCAGGCACTAGAAGATGGCTCTCCGCTCGGAAGTGTGTGTGATTTTATGTCTCGTTTTGTAGATCGTGTCGTGCTGCATTTGCAGGCCGGCGACGGCGGTCACGGCTGTAACTCGGTGCTGCGTGAAAAGTTCAAGCCACTGGGTGGCCCCGACGGCGGTAACGGTGGCCACGGTGGCGACATTGTGCTTGTGGTAGACCCCCAGATCCATACTCTGATGGACTTTCACTTCCACCCCCATATCAAGGCTGCCAACGGTAAGCCGGGCGCTGGCGATCACCGCAACGGCGCTCGTGGTGAGGATCTGGTTCTCGGAGTGCCGGAGGGCACGGTTGTGATCACCGAGGATGGGGAAGTGCTGGCGGACATGACCGGTAAGGGCGCCCGCTTCATTGCCGCTGAGGGCGGTTACGGTGGCCTGGGCAACGCAGCGCTGGCAAACAAGAACCGCCGTGCGCCGGGATTTGCTCTCCTCGGTGAGCCGGGCGAGGCCAAGGATCTTGTCTTGGAGCTCAAGTCCATGGCCGACGTTGGACTGGTGGGCTTCCCGTCGGCCGGAAAGTCGTCGCTGGTCAGCACCTTGAGCGCTGCTAAGCCGAAGATTGGTGACTACCCGTTTACCACGCTGCAGCCGAACCTGGGTGTAGTCAACGTTGGCTACGAGTCCTTCACCATCGCAGATGTGCCGGGTCTTATCCCGGGGGCTTCTGAAGGCCGTGGTCTTGGGTTGGATTTCCTGCGTCACATTGAGCGCTGCGCTGTGCTCGTGCATGTGGTTGACGCTGCTGCTCTGGAGGGCGACCGCGATCCGGTCTCTGACATCAAGGCGTTGGAGACGGAACTCGCCAACTACCAGTCGGTGCTGAAGGCCGACGTGGGGCTTGGGGATCTCGCAGAGCGTCCGCGCGTCATCGTGCTGAACAAGATTGACCTGCCCGATGCTCGCGAGATGATTGACATGCAGCGCGAGGAGCTGGAGAAGTTCGGCTGGCCGATTTATGAGATCTCTACGGTGACGCACGAGGGGCTCAAGGAGCTGACCTACGGTCTGAAGGATCAGATTGCCGCCTATCGCAAGGCGCATCCGTTGCCAACAGAGCAGGAGCCCCGTGCGGTCATCCGTCTGGAAGGTGTGCGTGGCAAGAAGCGCGAAGGTGCGGACTTCACTATCGAGCGCGATCCGAATACCCCAGATGGGTTCATTGTGCGTGGCCGTAAGCCGGAGCGCTGGATTAACCAGACGGACTTCGAAAACGACGAGGCAGTCGGCTACTTGGCTGACCGCCTGGCCAAGCTTGGTGTCGAAGATGCCCTGGCAAAGGCTGGGGCAACGGTTGGCTGCCCGGTGACGATTTCCTATCTCACCTTCGAGTGGTACCCGCAGCAGGTCGCGGGCACCGATGACTTCGTGCCGAGTGGCCGTGGTACCGACGATCGTCTCTACGTCAACGAGCGCACTAGCGCCGAGCAGCGTAAGCGTGCATCGCAGGCCCGCCGTGGTCTGATTGACGAGTACGATTTCGGGGATGGCGAAGAGGCTATTCGCGACCGGTACTCATAGTCGCGGGCGACAGCGTCGTCGGCAAGCGAAGACTTCAAACTTGCATTTTGCCATTGATTGTTTAAACAATTATATAGTCAGAATTACGTTAGACCGTCATGTTTTCCATTAGTGAAATGAGTGAGTCAGTTATCCCTTCCGACACCGTTGCCAACGATGTTGACGTCACTGGAGCAGATGCATTAGATGCCCCGGTAGCTACCGCGCCGAAGTCTGAATCGGACGCGCCGATTTCCCGTGAGGAGGTCGACGAGCTGCTTCACAACAATCCTGAGTCCACCGTCGCTGAGATTGAAAAGGCGACTGAGAATTTATCTCCGGGAACCAAAGGCGGTTTCGATTCCGAGACTCGTGAGGCAATTCGGACCGCGAAGCGTGTCGTGGTGAAGATTGGTTCTTCCTCGTTGACCGGATCTGACGGTCGTACCGATCCCGAACGCATCGACTTCATTGCCGATGCCCTGGAAAAGCGTATGGGCTTTAGCGATGTCATTGTCGTGTCCTCCGGCGCGGTGGCATCCGGAATGGGGCCGCTGGGGCTGACTTCGCGTCCCACTGATTTGGCGACCAAGCAGGCGGCTGCAGCTGTGGGGCAGGTGCGCCTGGCACAGGAGTGGGGACGCTCCTTCCTGCGCTATGGTCGCACTTCTGCGCAGGTGCTTTTGACCTCGGACGATGCAGGTGTGCGTTCGCGTGCCCGCAACGCTCAGCGCACTATCGACCGCCTGCGCCAGCTGGGTGCAGTGCCAATTGTCAACGAAAATGACACGGTCGCGACCTCGGAGTTCCGCTTCGGCGACAACGACCGCCTGGCCGCCCTGGTCAGTCACCTGGCGTACTGCGATGCACTGATTCTGCTTTCCGACGTCGACGGCCTCTACGACCGTAACCCGGCCGATCCAGGTGCAACCTTTGTGCCAGAGGTGCGCAGCGGTAACGACTTGCGTGGTGTTATCGCCGGTGACGGTGGAGCACTGGGCACCGGTGGAATGGCCTCGAAGGTGTCTGCCGCACGCCTGGCTTCGCGTGCTGGGGTGCCGGTGCTGCTGACTTCGGCGTCCAACATTGAGCGAGCACTGGACCAGGCAGACGTGGGAACCGCTTTCGCCGCGAAGGACAACCGCTTGAGCGCCTGGAAGTTCTGGATGCTCTACGCAGCGGATAGCTCGGGCCTGCTTCGCCTGGATGCCGGTGCGGTTGACGCCGTAACACGCATGCGTAAGTCGCTGCTCCCGGTCGGTATTACCTCGGTTGACGGTGAGTTCTCCGCTGGTGACATCGTTGACCTGATTGGCCCGAGCGGTGAGGTCATCGGACGCGGCGAGGTCAACTATGACTCTGAGGAGCTGCTGGGCATGATCGGCTACCACACCGAGGAATTGCCGAATGACATGCAGAAGCCTGTCGTCCATGCCGACTACCTGTCGGATTTCGCCTCCCGCGCTTAGGAGAGCGTTGCGCTGAGAGCTGCAGCGCTTAAAGACGCGCACCTGGGCGCCCCCGGACAGAGGTGCCTCGGCAAAGACCGGCTGAGTGGGGACTAGCTGAGTGCGGACTGGCTGGGGGAGGAGTGCCTGAGCGCGGACTGCCTGGATGAGGAACTTTCGGGCATAATCCTAAGTGTGTTATCGAAAATTATTGGCGTCATCGGCGAGTTGCTCTTGACCGCTGGAGTGCTGGTGGCGCTCTTCGCCTTTTATCTGCTGTACTGGTCTGGTCTTGAAACCGGGAAAGCTCAGCAGCAGGCTCGTGATGAGCTGCAGCAGGCATGGTCCGCACCGGCATCGGCCCCAGCTCAGGCGCCAGAAGGCACGGAGCCAGCTGTTGAGGGCTCCTGGGTGCCTGGCTCTGCGGTGGCGATGATTTCCGCTCCTAAAGCGGGTTTTAGCGATTTGGTCGTATTCGAAGGTGTCTCCCAGGAAGTTTTGCGCGGTGGCCCCGGCCATTATCCGAGCACGGCCCTGCCGGGGCAGGTGGGCAACAGCTCTTACGCCGCTCACCGTGACGGCCACGGAGCTCCCTTTGACAACATTGACCGCCTGCAGACGTGCGATGACATCACTGTAGAAACGCGTGATGCTATTTACCGCTACAAGGTCTTGCCGGTCGACGGTATGGCTGGCGCAGGGGAAAGCTTCGACTGCGTGCCAGAGGGAACTAATGTCCCCGAGATTCCCGGCCAGCACATTGTCACTCCGGACCGGGCCGATGTCCTCAATCCGGTCGATGACGCCACTCTACTTACGCTGACTACTTGCCATCCGCAGTGGGACAATACTCATCGGCTCATTATTCACGCGGTTCTCGCCGGTGTTGAGACCAAGGAGGTCAACTAGATGTACGCAGCATATTGGCGATCCCTGCCGGGGCCGTGGTGGGTGAAAGCGATCATCACCATCGTGATTGCCGTCATCGTGTTCCTGCTGTTGATGAATTACATCTTTCCTTGGGTTGCTGAGCTAATTCCCTCAAATGATGTCTCACTCTAGTTATGCTGGTAGGCATGACTGCTCAAACGAACGAAACTGCTAACACCAATCAACAGGGCATTGCCGAGGATTCGGCTCTTAGCCCGGAGCGTGCTGCTGAGCGCGCCGAGGTTTTAGAAAAGGCACAGCGTGCCAAGGCTGTCGCGGGAGAGCTGTCGCGCTTTACGTCGGCACGCAAGAACGAGCTCCTGCTGGCCGCAGCAGACGCGCTGGTTGCCCGTACTGAAGACATTCTGGCGGCCAATGCCAAGGACATCGAGGCCGGTAAGGCCCGTGGTATTAGTGACTCCCTGCTGGATCGCCTGCGTCTTGACGCCGATCGTGTTGAGGGTATTGCCGGTGGGCTTCGTCAGGTTGCGGCCCTGCCGGATCCGGTAGGCGAGGTGCTGCGTGGAAGCACTCTTCCCAACGGCATTAAGCTCTCCCAGGTCAGCGTTCCGCTGGGTGTGATGGGCATGGTCTACGAGGCTCGCCCGAACGTTACTGTCGATGCGTTTGGTCTGGCGCTGAAGTCCGGCAACGTGGCTTTGCTGCGCGGCTCCAAGTCCGCTGTCCACTCGAATACGCAGCTAGTTGCGGTTTTGCGTGAGGTGCTGGCCAACCACGATGCACCGGAGGACCTTGTCCAGCTGCTGCCGTGTGAGACCCACGATTCCGTGCAGGATCTCATCACTGCCCGCGGCCTGGTTGACGTGGTGATTCCGCGCGGCGGTGCCGGTCTGATTGAGGCCGTTGTGACGAAGGCAACGGTGCCGACCATTGAGACCGGTACCGGTAACTGCCACATCTACATCGATGCCTCCGCCGACATTGACGAGGCGATTGCGCTGATGATTAACGGCAAGACCCGCCGTCCGAGCGTCTGTAACGCCACCGAAACGGTGCTCATTGACTCGGCGCTGTCCGCGCAGGATCAGGTCCGCATTTTGGACGCGCTTGCCGACGCGGGCGTTGCGGTCCACGGCGATGTCGATAATCTGGCGGCCTCTGGGTGGACCGGTGAGGTTATTCCTGCGACAGCGGAAGACTGGTCGGATGAGTACCTCTCGCTAGACATTGCCGCGCGCATTGTCGACGGTGTGGTGGCCGCAACTGATCACATCACTGAGTACTCCTCGGGCCACACGGAAGCTATCTCTGCACGTGACTGGGGAGTGTGCCAGGAGTTCGTCGACCGTGTTGATGCTGCCGCCGTCAGCGTCAATGCCTCCACTGCATTCACCGATGGTGAGCAGTATGGTTTCGGCGCAGAGATTGGTATTTCCACTCAGAAGCTGCACGCCCGTGGGCCCATGGGGCTGCCGGAGTTGACCAGCAGCAAGTGGGTTCTGGCTGGTCGTGGACAGACTCGTCCGTAGTGCCCGGGTAAAGTGCCAGTCATGATTAAGCGCAAGAAAAGTGTGCGGTCGCGAGTACACGCCGCGTTGACAGCGAAGTCGGCGGAAGCGCCCCGGCAGCGCATTGGCGTAATGGGTGGCACTTTTGACCCCATTCACAATGGTCACCTGGTTGCCGCGAGCGAAGTGGCAGACCGTTTTGACCTCGACTTTGTGCTTTTCGTGCCCACGGGTGAACCGTGGCAAAAACGCGGCCGGAAGGTCTCTCACAGCGAAGACCGCTACCTGATGACGGTCATTGCCACTGCGTCGAACCCGCAGTTTTCGGTCTCGCGGGTTGATATTGATCGGCCGGGTGCGACCTATACCGTCGATACGCTGCGGGATTTGAAGGTCATCTATCCCAACGCGGATCTGTTCTTCATTACCGGTGCCGATGCGCTGCAGAAGATTATGACGTGGCGGGACTGGGAGGAGATGTTCGACGCAGCAACGTTCGTCGGTGTCACTCGTCCAGGGGTTCACCTGCGGGCAGAGGACCTGGAAGGAATCGACGCTTCACGGTTGCACCTCATCGAGATTCCCGCCATGGCTATTTCTTCTACCGATTGTCGAAAGCGTGCGGAGGCAGGACGCCCTGTTTGGTACTTGGTGCCGGATGGCGTGGTGCAGTACATCGCTAAGCGGGGTCTGTACCAGTCTGCTGAGGGCACGGTTGGTTCTGTGGGCCCCGCATCGGTGAACTCGACCTCCGAGGATGCGGCATCGGTGGATGCGAAGTCCGATACCGCGGACTGAAAGTTAGCAAAATCCCGCTGAGACGGTAAGTTACAAGTACAAACGCTGTTTTTCACGACTTTTAATCACAAGGAGCTGAAGTCTTTCGTGACTGCACAACCACGCGCCATTGAGCTGGCGACCGCCGCGGCGAAGGCCGCCGATAGCAAAAAGGGTGAGGACGTCGTTGTTCTCGATGTCTCTGGCCCGGTGGTGATTACGGACGCATTCGTCCTGGTCAGTGCTGACAATGAGCGTCTGGTTGCCGCAATCGTCGACGAAATTGAGGACGATCTGCGTGACCTCGGCGCAAAGCCGGTTCGCCGCGAAGGTGTCCGTGAGGGACGTTGGGCGCTGCTGGATTACGGCGACATTGTCGTGCATGTCTTCCGCAGTGAAGAACGCGACTTCTACGGCCTGGATCGACTGTGGCGCGATTGCCCGCGCATCGAGGTCGAGGGCATCGAGCAGCCGAGCAACGAGGACGGCGAAGATTCCGCCCGCAATGCTCGTTCTATCGACGAGATTCCGCTGGCTGCCGAAAACCCGGACACGGACGAGTTTTAATTGTGGCGGGCTCACGCGAGGCACATGTTGCCGCTCGACGTCGCCTGATTATGCTGCGGCACGGGCAGACCTCGTATAACGCTACCGGCCGCATTCAGGGACAGCTGGACACGCAGCTTTCCGACGTTGGTCGCGAGCAAGCCCGTACTGCGGCGCAGTACCTGGCGGAGGCTGAACCGCGAATCACAAAAATCGTGTCCTCTGACCTGACCCGGGCAGCCGACACCGCCCGCGCGCTAGCCGAGGCCACCGGTGCAGAGTTGAGTTTTGATAAGCGCCTGCGTGAGACCAACCTCGGTGAATGGCAAGAGCGCACCTACGACGAGATTGACTCCGCGTTTCCCGGTATGCGTGACCACTGGCGCCATAATCTCAACTGGGCTCCCAAGGGCGGCGAGACCCGCTTTGAGGTTTCCAACCGAATGCTGGCGGTCATTGCTGAGCTAGCGGCCAACCCCGATTGGGAGTTGGATACCTTTGTGCTCGTATCCCACGGTGGTGCCATTGCTGCCGCTACCGCAGCCCTGCTGCAGATGCCGCGCGACTACTTCAGCACGTTCAACGGCCTGGGCAACACTGCGTGGGTCGAAATGGAGCAGCGCACGCGCGTCAATGGTGAGACCTCCTGGTACCTGAATGCTTTTAACGCGAAGGTCCGTGAGCGGGAGTCGCAGGTTTCTGATTCTTCAGGAGGCCGCCATGCCCGGTGACGGTCGCGTTCGCATTGTTGTTGATGACACCGCGTGCCTGATGCCCGAGGTTGCCCGCAAGCTCGACATCACCGTGGTTCCCATCGGCCATGACATCAATGAAGACGCCGTCACCACGTCGGCAGTCAGTCCACTGAAGTTGTGCGCCGCATATGCGCGTGCGCTGGAACGCTCCAACAAGGATGGTTCTGACGCTGGCGTTGTCGCCCTGCATCTTGGCAAGGGAATGTCCGCGACCTGGTCTAACGCTGTCACAGCTGCTGGTGCGCTTGACCGTGTGACCGTCATCGATACCGACACAGTCGGAGCCGGAGTCGGTGCCGCTGCCATCGCGGCGGCCAAGGCTGCGAGGGCCGGGGCCAGTCGTGATGAGGTTGCCGATGTTGCTCGTGATGTGCTGCAGCGCTATCGACTCTGGTTGTTCGTACCAAAGCTTGATTCGCTGCGCCGTGGTGGTCGCATCTCCGCGGGCCAAGCGATGCTTTCCACGGCTCTCGCTATCAAGCCCATCGTCGGCATCAAAGATGGCTCACTGGCGCTCGTCGCCAAGTGCCGGACAGAAGCGAAGGTCAAGCAGCGCATGGTGGATTTCGCCACGAAGATGGTGCGGTCTGCGTCATCGGCGAACCGTCCGCCTGCGGTATTGCTGCATCATTCCGACGCGCTTGACGACGTTCACGAGCTCCAGGCCATGCTTGCCGAAGAGCTACCCGACGATACCCGGTTTAGAATCCTGGATTTGCCGGAGTCTCTTACTGCTCATGTCGGGCAGGGAGCCTATGCAGTTGGCATGGTCTCTGGTGGCTCGATTGATTCGGATGCCATGGATTTTGAAGCAGAGATGGGCGTGACAGCGCTGCTCCACAGTGTGGAGGAGAGTGACGCGCCTGCTGTTGATGCTGAGGCTGCGGACGCGGTGGAAGACGATTCCGGTGACTTAGGCAATTTCGGTGACTCTGCTGGCACGGATGGTTCGGCTGAAAACGCTGGCACCACAGACCCAGGTGAGCCAATCACCGACCAGGCTGAGGTGAAAGTAGTTGAGAATCCGGCTGCCAGTCGCAACCGCAATAAACGAATCCATCGCACAGTCGTGACTAATGAACAGGGAATTCCGCTTTTCACCACGGCTGTTTCGAAATTGCCAACGTGGAGTGAGAATCGCCAAGCAGCCCTGGATAAAGCTGAGCGTCTGGCGAAGGCTATTTCTGATTTGGCGCTGCGCGATAAGTCCGATCCCGAGGGAGCTGTATTTGGCACCGATGGGGAGAAATCGCAGGAGTCGTCGTCAAGCGACAAGCGTGATGATGACGGCTACGAGAAGAAGAAGTAGTTGCTGAACGGCGAAGATGATCTGGCCTGTGGATAACCTCCACAGGTCATTTTTTATCCACAGATGACGCCTCGATGAGTGCTTTCGTCGAGGTGGCGTGTGGGGCGGGGCGCTAGTGTGCGCATCGTGACGAATTTGCGGACTCGGCTGGCGGACTATCTGGAACCGATTGATCAAGACAAGCGCATGGCGGTGGACTTTTCCACGCGCCGGGCGGTGGTGACGCCGCGGGTGGCGATGGCTGCGTGCCTTGTGATTGCGGTGTTGGCTGTTGGAGCAATCGCTGCGGTGGTGTGGCCGTCGACGCCGCAGGTGGAGATGCCTGCGGTGCAGGACGCGGCTGACGCGGGGACGACACCGGAGACGCCCGAGACCTCAGCGGAGATGCCGGGCGGTCCGGGGCAGGAGACTAACGCTCAGGCACAGGCGGGGCCGTTGATTGTGTCGGTGGTGGGGTTGGTTGTGAATCCTGGCGTGGTGGAGGTGCCAGTGGGTGCGAGGGTGGTGGAGGCAATTGAGCGTGCGGGTGGGCTTTTGCCGGAGGCTAATCCTGCCAGCGTGAACCTGGCGGCACCGTTGGCTGATGGTCAACAGATTGTGGTCGGGACAGAGGCGCTGCCAGCAGGGACGGCGGAGGGCGGTTCCGATGTTTCTGGCGGTTCTGGCGCCGGTGCTGCAGGCGGGGCTGGCCCGGGTGGCTCTGACGGAAAGATCAACATCAACACCGCCACTGCTACGCAGCTGGAGGAATTGCCCGGGATTGGACCCGCAACAGCGACCAAAATCATTGACTTTCGTGAAAAGAACGGGCCTTTTGCGAGCATCGACGCACTTGAGGAGGTTCCGGGAATCGGCCCGGCTAAGGTAGAGGCTCTGCGCGATGCCGCCACCGTCTGACCTGCGTGCTCGTGCTGGGCTCGATGTGCGGCTAGTGCCAGCAGCGGTGCTGGCGTGGGCGACTGCGGTGGCAGTGATCATGCGCCCAGAATGGGCGATAGTTGTGGCACCGTGCGCGATCGTGACTGCGGTGGTGTTGCCGTGGGCGTGGCAGCGTTGGTCGTGGCGATGGGGAAGAGGTGCGGTGACCTCCGGCTGGCGAGCAATCGCCACTATCGTGGTGCCAGCTGTGGCGGTGGCCAGTGTTGCGGTGGCCACGCGAATCCGCATAGCGCAAGCCCGAGCCCACGAGCTCTATGACGACATTGGCGGGATGTCGAAAGTGCAATTGCGCCTCGTCACCGAGCCGAAAGCTACCGAGTTCGGGGCCAGCGCGAAGGCCCGCGTCGAGGGCCTTCCGGGGCAGGTGTCGGTTTTCGGAGACGAGCAACTGTTGGCGGTCACGAGAGACGCCGTAGTTGAATCCACAGCCGGTATACGTGTGGCCAGCAAACCCTGCATTAGTGGTATCCAGCTGAATCTGCGCGGCGATATTGAGGTCATCGCGCCACCGCAGGGGCTGGCAGCTCAGGTGCGCCAGCAGCTCTTTGACTCGGCGCAGAATCTTCCCGTTGGTCCCGACCGCCTGATTCCCGCCATGGCCATCGGCGATGAGCGCGGCTTTAGCCTCAACGACGGCGACATGATGACTGCCTCTGGGCTTTCACATCTATCAGCAGTCTCTGGAGCGAACGTTGCGCTTGTTATCGGGGCTGTTGTAGCCGTGTTCTCGTGGGCTGGGCCGCGGGTGCGGGTCGCAGTCGCCGCACTTGCCCTGTACGGCTTCGTGGCAATTGTGGGCACAGAACCGTCAATGCTACGCGCAGTGGTCACCGGTTGCATTGGGCTGTTGGCGATTCTCGTAGGACGAGCTGGCCAAGCCATCGCGGCGCTATCGGCTGGCATTATTGGGTTGATTCTCCTGGCACCAGACCTATCGGTATCAGTGGGCTTCGCCCTCTCGGTCGCAGCCACCGCTGGGTTAGTCCTTCTTGCCGAGCCCCTTGCCAGACGCCTGTCCGCCACCACCGTTATGGGTACCTGGCCCGCCCCAGTAGTCCGCGCCGTCGCCGTATCGATTGCCGCACACGTGGTCACCATGCCCGTATTGGCGCTTCTCATCGGCGAAATTAGTCACGTCTCACTGCTCGCCAATCTCCTCGCCGCGCCCGCCGTCGCACCGGTTACTATCGCTGGTTCGCTCGCTGCCGTTGCCGCCGCACTGCATCTCAATTGGCTGGTCAGTGCGCTGCTCTGGTGCGCCGCGCCGTGCGCATGGTGGATTCATCAGGTCGCACGCCTCACCGCAGGAATCGTCGCGCCCGCCACTGGGGCGGTCACGTTGGTCGTCACCTGCACGCTCACACTCACATGCTTGACGACGCTCTGGGCGTGGCCCCGTCTTGCGCTCCGCGCTGGTTGCTTCGCAGTGGTACTTGCCGTCTGTAGTTACGCGGTTATTTGGGTGTTCGGGCTGGACATTGCGCGTGCCCCACAGGGGTGGAGTGCTGCCGCCTGCGCTGAGAAGAACCAGGTTGTTCTCATTCACGCGGAGGCTGTCGGAGAACCCGTCAACCATGTGGTATCGGTTGGTTACCCTGCACCGACCTCGCTCAGCCGGCAGTGCCGAATTGCGCTCGGACTCACCGAGGGAGAGGAGGAGTACGTCCAGGTGCTCGATGACACCACCAATAACCCCACGACAGAAACCGTGGCGGTGGAGTCCCCGTCGTATGTCGCGCAAGCCATGAGCGGCCAACCGCTCCAATCGCACCGCTCACCCCAGTGGTTTATCGCCCGCGAGTGTGGTCCGCACGTGCGAGAAATCGTAATGACACCCGAGCACATTCCTGTGGTGTGCCCACAGCGAGATGGGCCGCAAGCTCTCTATTCGAATGGCGAAGTCTGGCGAGGAAAATGAAATCCGGGCTGTCCCGTAGGCTAGAAACAACAGTCGCAGGAATCAACGCGGAAAAGAGGTCGGGATTGAGCGCCGTCGCACCCGTGAATTTGATTGTGGGCAAAGAGGAGCTGCTGAAAGACCGCGCCCGCCTCGCCATTGTCGCTGCCGTCCGCGCGCAGGCAGCAACGGAGTCCGATCCGGGTGGACGCTCGGTGCCTGTGACCACCATCCGCGCAGGGGACATGACCACTGTCGATGCCGTGGAGCTCTTCAGCCCTTCGTTGTTTGGAGATGACCGGATCGTGGTTGTCACCGACTGCCAAGACGCCGGCAAAGAGCCTGCCAAGCTGTTGATGGATTCGGTTAAGGATCCCGCGCCGGGCATCACGTTGATTCTCCTTCACAGCGGTGAGGGGCGTCAGAAAAAGATGGTCGCTGACCTGCGCAAGTTGGGGGTCCGCTTTTTCGAAGCTCAACCGCTCAAGCGAAACGACTTGCCCGGTTTTGTTGGCGAAGAGTTCGCCTCACACGGGGTTAAGGTGCGTCGCGACGTCATCGATACCGTCCTGGATGCGGTCGGTTCAGACCTCCGCGAACTGGCGACCGCCATTTCCCAGCTGTGTGCGGATACAGCGGGCAAGGTCACCTCGGAAGCAGTGCGCACCTACTACGGTGCTTCGGCGGAGGTCTCGGGCTTTGAGATTGCCGAGCTCGCACTGCGCGGTCGGGGCGGGGAAGCGTTGGCCAAGATGCGCCGTGCCTTGCAGCTGGGAATGGCACCGGCACTGCTGTCGGCTGCAATCACGGGAATGGTCGGTGATGTAGCGCGGCTCCACGGTGCACGTGGTGTCAATGCGCGTAGAGATGCCCACCGCTATGGCATGCCGCCGTGGAAGTTGGAAAAAACTCAGCGGTTGGCATCTGCCTGGTCAACCCCGGCGGTTGCTCGCGCTGTGGTTGTCGCGGCACAACTGGATGCGGACACCAAGGGAGCCTCGTCGACTCCCGAGCTGTCGCTGGAACAGTCGGTGCTTCGTATCGCGGAGCTGGCCCATTCGTCCCATCGGCGTTAAAATTTACGGGCTGCAAATGTGAAACTGTGTGAGTTTATGACACTTTC